>CABMQL010000009.1 GCA_902388735.1 uncultured Eubacteriales bacterium
CTTCTGCCCACGATACTTGGCTGGAGACGGCCCGGAAAAATAGGTAGCGCCAACACGCCTTCTTAGCTCAATGGTAGAGCATGCGGCTGTTAACCGCAGGGTTGTAGGTTCGAGCCCTACAGAAGGCGCCATAAAAAAGGATGTGCCGCCATCTATAAAGGTGGCGGCACATTTCTTTTTCTGCCTCAGAGATCGATCTATTTGGGCCTTTAGCTCAGTTGGTTAGAGCAGACGGCTCATAACCGTCCGGTCCCGGGTTCGAGTCCCCGAAGGCCCACCACATAGGGGTATAGCTCAGCTGGTAGAGCAGCGGTCTCCAAAACCGCGTGTCGAGAGTTCGAATCTTTCTGCCCCTGCCATTTTTTGATTGACAACTTCGGTTGTTTCTGCTATACTTAGTAAGCTCGATTGCGACAAAAAAGCGCACAATATGGCCAAGTAGTTCAGTTGGTTAGAACGCCAGCCTGTCACGCTGGAGGTCGTGGGTTCGAGCCCCATCTTGGTCGCCATATGCTGCTGTAGCTCAGTAGGTAGAGCGCATCCTTGGTAAGGATGAGGTCGGCGGTTCGAATCCGCCCAGCAGCTCCAAAAAGTCCTGTTTTCTATCGAAAACAGGACTTTTTCTTTGTATTTTGGTTCATTTAATCTGTGGGTCAAGGTGTGGCTCAAAGTTGCCCCACACCCTGCCCCACACGCGGAAATGCGCAGAAAGGGACAAAGAGGAGCGGACGGAAAAGCCGTCCGCTCCTCTCTGCTTAGATTAGCTCACATCACCCGCGCCATGAAGCTGTCCACGGTCTGCGCGGCTTCGTCCTGCTTCTGCCGGGTAGCGTGGGTGTAGGTGCGCAGGGTGAAGCCTGCGTCGTAGTGGCCCAGCATACTGCTGACGGTTTTCACGTCCACGCCGTTCTGCAGGGCTAATGTAGCGAATGTGTGGCTGAGGCCGCGAAAGCGTATGTGCGGCAGACCTGCATCCTTCAGAATTTTCTTATGCAGGTTCACGATGGAGTCGGGATAGTACATCTTTCCCGTGACGGGCGAAGGAAATATGTACGGAGTGCCGGGGTGTTTCTTATGTTCGGCGATCAGCAGGTCGACGGCCTCCTGCGGGATAGATACTTTTCTGACCGATGTTTCCGTCTTGGGACGCGAGAGGGTCAGTTCGCCGTTGGGGTTCTTGACGTACTGCTTGCTGACGGAGATGGTTTTATCCGCGATGTCAAGGTCACTCCACAGGAGGGCAGTCAGTTCCCCCTTGCGCAGTCCGCTGGCCAGTTCCAGATAGAACATGGGCAGCAGCCCCCTCTTTTCCGCGGCATCGAGATAGATTTTGATGTGCTCCGGCTGTAGGATTTGCATTTCGAATTTCTGTACCTTCGGCGCAATGCAGTCCTCGGTGGGGGTGCGGAGGATCAAGCGCTCTTTCACGGCACGGTTCAGGGCGTTGTGCAGCATCGGGTGCAGGCTGCGGATGGTGCTGCTGAGGCCTGGATTGCCGTGACCGCTTTTGCGGTTGGTGCGGCCACTCTCCATCAGCTCCTTGTAGAGCTTTTGCAGGTCGTGAGCGGCCAGCTTTGTGAGCTTGATGCTGCCGATGCGAGGCTGCATGGCACGGCGGAGATTTCTTTAAACCGCTTGTGTATGTTTCAGACACTGCGCCGTGCGGCGGATTAGATCTTCGTTTGGAGCTTTTCGGTCGAGTTTGGACACCTCCACAATCAACTGATAAAGGGAGACACTTTCTTCCTGCGCTATCTTGTGAAACAGGGGAAGGAAAGAGGAATGGCAGCCGGAGAGACCGAGGATCAGATCCTCCGGCAGCACGGCGGGGCGGTAGCCGTAGGGCTGCATGGCGGGGATCAGCTCATTGTCCAGGTAGGACAGCAGTCCGTAGAAGTCCACATCACCAAGAAGCCCCTCCCACAGGAACGCGGCAGCAGCCACTTCTGTGGCGCAGTTTCCGGCGCTGCGCGCCATGCCCAGCAGGCCGCAGTCGATCTCCTCGGCACCGGCAGCCACAGCCGCCAGCGCATTGGCCTGTGAAAGTCCCAAGTTACTGTGGCCGTGGAAGCCAATGGAAATGGCGACCTTTTTCCGCATAGCAGTGACGTACGCGGAAACTTCGTCAGGGAACATGGTGCCAGCGGAATCCATGATGGTGATGCGGTCCACGCCCTCGGCAGCCAGCATGGCAGCCTCGTCTGCCAGTTCCTCAGCAGTGGAGATATAGGCTTTCATCAGGGAATAGCGGCAGGTCAGACCGGCATCCTTTACCATGTGTACAGCGTCTATCGCCTTCCGGCCGTCGCCGGCGGCAATGCCGACACGCAGGAAAGAAAGCTTATGCGCGGCAGCCAGCGCCACACGCTGCGGCGTTGCCTTTGCCGCCAGCAGGAACATGCCCAACCGACCCTGCTCCGTATACGGTTCTACCAAACGCATATAGCCCTCGTCGTCCATTGGGGCCGTCGCGCCGGATTCATATGAACCGACTCCTTTGGCATTGCCCAGCTCAATGTCCTGAATGCCGCAGCGGAGCAGATTTTTCACCATGCTTTCCGTCAGCTCCGGCGAAAAGCCGTTGCCGACAACATTTGCGCCATCGCGCAGAGTACAGTCAAACAGTTTCATTACTTTTCCCTCAATTACTCTTTCTCAAAACAAATTCGCCAAACAGCACGCATACCAAGGTTACAGCCGCGCCGATGCCCACTGGTATCCAGGCCGACTGCACGGCAAGCATCGGCAGCACGGCAACGAGGACAGAGGATATCGGTGAGAACACGCCTGTGGCGATACCAAACCCTTCCCAGGCACTCTTGTTCTTCGTGTCGGGGTCAATGCAGCGGCCCAGCGCCATACCACTGGGGGCGGAACCTGTTCCCTGGCCAAAGAACAGCAGCGCCAGTTCCAGCCAATCTTTTTTCAGCCGGCGTTTGGTAAGAACTATGCAGATAAACACCATGACAGCAACAATGACCACCATGTGGATCAGAATGGGAACCAGAAAATCGGCAAAAATCTTCAGGTTCAGTGTAGCGGTAGCAGAACAAATACAAACTTCCAGTGCTACACCGGAGATGTTGTTGATAGCTGTCTTATCCGCATATCCGTCAAGGTGCAGTTTCCGCATCACAGGCCAAACAATAAAGGCACCAACGATGCCGTAAAGCAGGCTGGGGATCTTGGAAGCGGAGGGGATCGCCAGCTGAAGCAGCCCGAAGACCTTGCCGCCCAACCACATGCAGAACAGAACGATCGCCAGTTGCAGCGCCAACCCGTTAATAGCATCGGAGGATGCCGTTGCCTTACCCAGGCTCTTTTGCTTTTCGGCGGGAACAGGGTCGCAGAACGTCTTGATCTTGCCGTCATTGCCAACCGGCAGATTGGTGGCATAGCCCTTGCGCACGGCAATATTTACCAAAATAATACCGACGACCATGGCAATAATCAGGCCCAGCGTGGCCAGAATCAGGCCGATGCTCAGCATGCCGTCTGCACCCAGATCTTCAAACAGCTGACCGGCGGACGCACCGGCACCATGGCCGCCCCAATATGTGAAGATGGCCATCATGCTCCAGCTTTCAGGAAGGCCAGTCCAAATCTTCTGAAGGCCGATTCCGGACAGTGTACCGAAAAGCATTTGGGCAAAATAAGTCAGAATGACTAGATCGACTGCACCGGCGTATGTCCGAATCTTGCTCTTGTTCAGCACTGTGCCAAACATCAGACAGGTCAGCACAATGTTGATCATGGGGGAAGCCATACCGGACCAGCTTTCCGGCAGAGTAACCCATCCCAGCACCTGAGGCCCGACCAAAAGCGCGATGATGCCACCGATCAATCCAGCTGGCAGAAACAGCTTTTGAAGGGGCCTGATGATCTCACGCAGGGCAAAACCAATCAGCAGAAATACCAAAAGGATCGCAAGATCGTTTACGATAGCTGCCATTTTCATATCCTCCTTGTTATACACTCAGTTGATTTATACTTTACATCAAATAGGGATGGGCCGGTTTTTCTCCATTGAGAACACGCAGCGTTTCGGTAACGACTTCCATGCCGGCCTTTTCCAGCGCCTCGTAGGTGTTGCCGCCGATGTGCGGCGTGGCGCTGAAGTTCGGCAGGCGCAGCAGCTTGTTCTCGGCCGTGGGCGGCTCGTTAACAAAGGTGTCTCAGGCGGCGGCCAACATCGGCCACGGCTCTCTGGATCTCGGCTCACGGCTGCGCAGCGGAGCAGCACATGGAGAAAATGACTTTCAGAATTTTCTCCACATTTCCTTGGAAAACGTGGAACGTTCTCTGTCCGCAACCTCCAGTGACACATATGGGCGTATTGCATCCTTACTGACCACGAGCCGGAATGTCTATATCTTCGGCAATCGCGGTGCGCGTGCTGCGGCAGAGCATTTTGCGCGGGGACTCCGCTATGTAAAGGACAAAGTGATTTTTCTCCAGCACACCAATGATGTTTACCCGGCGCTTTATGGTGCCGGCAGTCAGGACGTTCTGGTCTACCTGTGCGTTTCCCGCTTCTATAAAACTGACATCCATATCTGCGAGGCCGCAAAGGCCGCCGGTATGCGGCTGTGTCTGGTCACCAATACGGCGCCGTCTCCAGTCACAAAATACGCAGATCATATTCTTCTTGTCCGCACAGATGGCGCCAGCTATTTCAACTCCATGGTAGGGCTCTCCGCCGTATGCGAATACCTGCTAACTTTGATCGCAAAAAGAATTCCTGACACGGCTCAGCGTTTGGAGGTCATCGACCGCTACTCTGAAGACGAACGATACTCCACCGCAGATGTCAGACAGGAAAAGAACGGCTCACAGGATATCAGGTAAATATCAAACAGCAGAAAAATGCTGTCATTCAACGCGTTCCTGTTCTAACCGCATCTTCTCTTAGACGAGGAAGCCGCCGCCGGCCCCTCCGACGGTGCCCTGGTCTATTACCTGCATCAGCACAGCCTTGTCCGGACGGACAAGGTGTATATCGCGGTGCAGGGCGAGATCGAGCGGTGAGCTCACAAAGTTACAAAAAGGCGCACCTGCTGATTCAGCAGGTGCGCCTTTTCCTTACGGATTCGGCCGGTGAGCGGCATCGGGATGATGCGCAGCGGGCCATGAAGCGGCATTCACAGGATCTGATAGATACGGTACAGACGGCAGAACATCACCGCCTGTGAGTCAAAACTGATGTTGTCATGGATCCCCCAGGCCCTACGGATCTTTTGCAGCCGATATCGGATGGTGTTGCTGTGCTGGAAGGTGATCTTTGCGGTCAGCGGCACATCGCCGCCGCATTTGCAGTAGGTGTCCAGGGTGGCGATAAGCACATCTGTGTCATCGGCGGCTGCGGCGAGCTTATCCAGCATGGCCTGATAAAATTGTCTGCTCCATGGGCTGAAGCAGGCCGGGCACAGGAGCTGGTCCATGCCCGTTTCCGAAAAGTCCAGGGAGGAGATTTCGTCGATGGCACAGCTGATATTGGCAAAGAGCGCTTTTTTCATGAACTGTGCCAGATCTTCCAGGGTCCCGCCTTCTGTGCTCAGGCCGATGCGATGTTCATTACCAAAGTCCGGGAAAAAACTCTTGACGAATTTCAGCGGGAAGTCTTTGGAAAACGCCGTTCTGTCCGTAGTGGTGCAGATATGGAACGCACCCTGCTGAAACGGCAGGAATGAATATTTCAGCGGCGGCAGGCTGCTGCCCTCCGGGATATGCGTCCAAGCCCCGGCTGTGCGCGACTCAAAGTTTCCGAAGGTGTCAAAGTGCAGGGGCTTGCGTCGGGGCGGTACGGCGGTCAGGTCACTGACGGTCACATACGCGCAGAACAAAACCTGTTTTTCGAAAAACGGGTTGATTTTCAGGGCATGCGCCCGGCACTGCTCCGGCGTCAGGCCAGCATCGTATAAGAGACTTTTGACGATCCGCTCCTGCATGGCGGAGTCCTCTTTCAGAAGCGCGGTCTTGATGTAGAAAAGAACATCGTCAATGAAGGTGTCGCTGAAAAACAGAATGGGCACATTCCATGTGTCGGAAAACTCCTTTAGCTGCGCGGAGATGTCCTTATAATACACATCCTTGATGGCAATGGCGGCCACCTGGTGGCGTATCAGCATGCGAAGGCATGTTTCCGCGCGGCCGGGGTCATCCTTGGCGGCGGCCAGGGTGGTGATGACAAACTCGCCTTTTTCAAAGTTCTTTTCGATGTCCGACCCGGACTCCCACTCGAGAAAGCCCGCCTGCGTAACCGGCGTATTGATGCCGTTGTACCCGGACACGATGCGGAAGCCCGAAAATAACGGCGCCGACAAAATATCCCGCAGCAAGACCACAACAATGCCCCCATTCCTAACTATATCATACAAATTATACCTGTTTCACGGCTTGAAGGCAATATTGCACAGGCGGAAATTTGCAAAAGACAGGCCCATTGTAGAAACTCCAATGGGAGGGTGAGCTTTTTGGAGTTCGTGTCATTGAAGCGGGCTCTCGCGGAGTGCTACACTGGAATCAGGAAGAAAAGATACCACGGGAATTTTATACAGAAAGGTGGACAATATCATGAAAAACGGTTTCAAGTATGATGTAGATGCCATCCGGGCTCAGTTCCCGGCCTGCAAGTTGGAGATCGCCGGCGCACCCATCGCCTATCTGGACGGCCCCGGCGGCACCCAGGTACCCCAGCCCGTACTGGACGCCATGGTAGGCTACATGGTCAACGACAATGCCAACGAGGATGGCAATTTCCGGGCCAGCACCATGGCCCGCTATACCGAGGAAACGGCCCGGGCCGCCGCGGCGGACTTCCTGGGCTGCGAGGTCCAGGAGGTGGGCTTCAGCATGGCCTCCACCCAGAATAGCTTCAACCTGGCCCTGAATCTCTCCAAAAATCTGAAGCCCGGCGACGAGCTCATCGTCACCGAGATCGACCACCGCTGCAACAGCGCTCCCTGGCGCTCTTTGGAGCGCATCGGCTGCGTGGTCAAGACCGTCCGCCTGGACCCCGTGACCCAGCAGCTGGACTTTGAGGACTACAAGGCAAAGCTGTCCGATAAGACCAAGGTGGTAGCCGTGAACTGGGCCTCCAACGCCCTGGGCACCATCACCGATGTGAAGAAGTTTATCGACCTGGCCCATGCGCACGGCGCGTTTACCGTGGTGGACGCCGTTCACTACTCCGCCCACCGGCCCGTGGATGTGAAGGCCATCGGCACCGACGCTCTGCTGTGCAGCCCCTACAAGTGGTTCGGCCCCCACAGCGGCGTGATCTATCTGAAGAAGGAATATATCGAATCCCTGAATTTCAACAATGTGAAGTGTGACGACATCGCCGAGGGCGGCCGCCGCTTCCACATGGGCACGCCCCAATATGAGACCCTGGCGGGTATCACCGCTGCCGTGAACTTTATCGCCGCCGAGGGCGAGAAGTACGCCGAGTACTTCGAGGAGGAGCTGCAGGGCCTGACCGGCCGCCGCAGAAATGTTGTGGCGGGCATCCTGGCTATGGACACCCACGAGATGGCCCTGGCCAAGAAGCTGCGCACGGGCCTGCGGGCCACCCCCGGCGTGACCGTTTACGGCCCTGCCGAAGGTCAGCCCCGCACCCCCACCGTTTCCTTTACCATGGAGGGCTATACCCCGGAGGAAGTCTCCAAGGTCTTTGGCGGCAAGGGCATCAATTCCTGGAACGGAGATTTCTACGCCGTGGAGGCCATTGCGGCCCTGGGGCTGGCTGAGAGCGGCGGCCTCATCCGCCTGGGCATGGCGCCCTACTGCACCGAGAGCGACATTGACCGGGTGCTGAGCACCGTGGCCGAGCTGGCCCGCAATCGCTGAGATCAATATCGATAAAAATGACCGATGCGGCAGGGACATTGCCTGTCCCTGCCGCATTCCATAGGAGGATATAATGATGCTGCAATATACATTTTCTCTCCCTACCACCATCCGTTTCGGAGTAGGCGTGGTCAAGGAAGCTGGTGCGTGCGCCAAGTCCCTGGGCGCTACAAAGGTGATGCTCGTGGCCGATCAGGGCGTCATCCGCGCCGGCCTGACCCGGGATGTGGAGACCAGCCTGCGGAACGCTGACGTTCCCTACATCTATTACGACAAGATCGTACCTAACCCCCGGGATTATCACTGCGTGGAGGGCTATGAGACCGCCAAAGCCGCGGGCATCGACTGCCTGGTGGCCGTGGGCGGCGGCAGCTCCATGGACACCGCCAAGGCCATCGGCACCTTGCTGACCCACGGTGGCTGCGTTCAGGATTGGTGCGGCGCGGACAAGCTGCTGCGCCCCATCACGCCGCTTATTGCCATTCCTACCACTGCCGGTACCGGCAGCGAGGTGACCCCCTTCGCCGTGGTGACGGATTCCGAGACCCATGTGAAGCTGAACATCTTCGATGTCAAAGCCGCGCCGAAGATCGCCCTGGTAGATCCGGCCATGCTCATGGGTCTGCCGCCCCACATCATGGCCGCCACCGGTATCGACGCCATGACCCACGCGGTGGAGGCATATACCTGCAAGCTGGCCGTGCCCCACACCGATGCCTATGCGCTCTACGCCATCCAGCTCATTTCCAAGAATCTCCGCAGCGCGGTGAATAACCGCTCTCTGGAGGCCTGCACCGGCATGATGCTGGGCAGCACCATCGCCGGTATCGCCTTCGGCTACTCCGATGTGGCTGCTGTCCACTGCATGGCGGAAGCCCTGGGCGGCCGCTATGATCTGCCCCACGGCGTGGCCAACGCAATCCTGCTGCCCACGGTGACGGAGTACAATCTCCCCGCCAACACCAAGAAATACGCCGATGTGGCGCGGGCCATGGGCTTGGATGTGACTGGAAAGAGCGACGAGGAAGCGGCGAAGGCCTGCGTAGAGGGCCTGCGGCAGCTGTGCGCCGATGTGGGCATCCAGCCCATGCGGGAGCATCCGGAGATCAGGCCCGAGGACTTCCACGCCCTGTCGGTAGCGGCCATGGCCAATGTCTCCACCCCCAGCAATCCCCGGAAGATGACGGTGGAGGCATTTGAGGAGCTATTTAAGAAAGCCTATGCCGGAGCGTAAGCTGCAAAAAGTCCTGAAGCCCCGGCACCTGTGGGCGCTGGCGGTGGGTGCGGTCTGCTCCGGCAACTACTACGGCTTCAGCTATGGCTTCGAGACCGGCGGTCCCAGTTCCTTTCTGCTGGCGTTCCTGCCGGTAACGGCCATGTACGTCTGCTTCATGGCCTGCTATATGGAGCTGGCGGTCAGCATCCCCAGTGCGGGTGGCGCGTCCGAGTATGCCCGCCGCTCCATGGGCGGCTTCGCAGGATTCATCGCGGGCTTTTCTGCGCTGGTGGCATATATAGTCGCTCCCTGCGCCGTGGCCATCACCACGGGACAGCTGCTGCATTACCTCGTTCCCGCCATCCCCGCCATGACCGCCACTGTGGTGTCCTTCTGCCTGTTTGCGGCGCTGAACCTGCTGGGCGCCAAGTCCTCCTCCCGGTTCGAGCTGGTCGCCACCATTGCGGCGCTGGCGGGACTGGCGCTGTTTGCGGCAGCGGCGCTGCCGCACTTCCAGCCGGAGCGCCTGATGCTGGACGAGCCGCCCGCGGCGGGATTGTTCGGCGTGGCGGCAGCCGTCCCCTTTGCCATGTGGTTTTACTTCGCGGTGGATGGCCCCATCATGCAGTCCGAGGAGATGGAGGACCCCAAGACCGGCATTCTGCGGGGCTATGTGCCCGCGCTGATCACCCTGTTCTTCACGGCGCTTATCGATCTGCTGCTGCCTGCGGGCATTGCCGACTATCACGAGATCGCCAAAGTGGACTATCCGCTGGCCCGATCCCTTGAGTTAGTGCTGGGCGAAGGCTCTGCTTTACCGAAGACCATCGCCGCCATTGCGCTTTTCGCCATGGTTGCGTCCTTTTCCTCCATCGTCATGGCCTTCTCCCGTCAGACATATGCCATGGGACGGGCGGGGTATCTCCCGAAGCTGTTCACACGGCTGAACCGCCATGGTGTGCCGACCTTTGGGTTGCTGATCCCGTCAGCGCTGGCACTTTGCCTGTGCCTGACCGGGAAAACCGCACTGATGGTGACTATTTCTGTGTTTGCGGCCCTCATTCTATACGCGCTGGTCATCCTGTCCAATATCCGCCTGTACCGGCAGGAGCCTGAATTGGAACGCCCCTTTGAGGTGCCGCATCCCGTAGTGCCGGGTATCGCCCTGGTGCTTGTGGTATTGCTGCTTGCCTGTGTGCTGATCACGAATCTGTCCGCCCTGAAATGGGTGGCCGTGGTCTATGCCGCGGCGTCTGGGTACTACCTCTGCTTTGGGCGTGGAATGGATATAACGGCGCCCCGCAATTAGCGGCAGGACCTGGGCCGCTGCGGACATACAGATTGTGAAGCGGTTCATGCGCTGCTTACAGCGCCCTTATGTGGCCGAGATGGGTGCATCTGCGGCGAAATAGACTTGCAGCTTGTATTTTATATTTGTGGGATAAGCGTTGTAAAAAAAGCTTGAAAAAGCAGATGATCAGTGGTATCATAGCCCCGTAAACAGGGGAGCTCGCCGGAGCGGGCTGAGAGTGGGCTGTATCGCCCAGACCCTTCAACCTGATTTGGATAATGCCAACGTAGGGACATACCGTCGCGGCGCGTGAAATACGTAATGCGGATATGCTTTCATTGGCATATCCGCATTTTTGCATGCAAAAGGAGTGTTTTTATGCTGGGAACCTGTCTGGACAACGTGCGCAGAACTGTGCCGCTGGTACACAACATCACAAACTATGTCACTGTCAACGATGTGGCCAACATCCTGCTGGCCTGCGGCGGCAGCCCCATTATGTCTGACGAGCCGGAGGATGTGGAGGACATCACCACCATCTGCGGCGGACTGAACATCAATATCGGCACCCTGAACCAGCGCAGTATCCAGGGGATGTTCCGGGCCGGGAAAAAGGCGGCGGAATTGGGCCATGTGCTGCTGCTGGATCCTGTGGGGGCCGGAGCCTCTGCCCTGCGCACCAATACCGCTGTGGAGCTGATGAAGGCTCTGCCTTTTACCGTGATCCGGGGCAACATTTCCGAGATCAAGACGTTGGCGCTGGGCAGCGGCACTACCAAGGGCGTGGATGCTGATGTGGCCGACGCGGTGACGGAGGCCAATCTGGACGCGGCGGTGGCATTTGTGAAGGACTTTGCCCAAAAGAGCCGGGCCATCGTGGCAGTGACCGGGGCCATCGACCTGGTCAGCGACGGTGAGCGCTGCTATGTGATCCGCAACGGCCGGGCGGAGATGGGCAAGATCACCGGCACCGGCTGCCAGCTCTCCGGTATGATGACCGCCTTCCTGGTGGCCAACCCCGACGACAGGCTGGCGGCTGCCGCGGCCGCCGTGTGCGCCATGGGCTTGGCCGGTGAGATCAGCTGGAGCCACATGACCGAGAGCGACGGCAACTCCACCTACCGCAACCGCATCATCGACGCCGTTTACAATATGGACGGTGCGGCGCTGGAGAAGGGAGCCAAGTATGAAGTGCGCTGAAAAGGACCTGCTGCTGTACGCGGTGACAGACCGGTATTGGCTCAACGGCCGCACACTGGCGGATGTGGTGCGGGAGAGCCTGGAGGGCGGCGTGACCATGCTGCAGCTGCGGGAAAAAACGCTGGAAGAACCCACCTTTCTGCAGGAGGCCAAAGAGCTGCAGGCCCTGTGCCGGGCGTACCATGTGCCCTTCATTGTCAACGACAATGTAGACATTGCCCTGGCCATGGACGCCGACGGCGTCCACGTGGGACAAAGCGATATGGAAGCCCTGGACGTCCGGGCCAAGCTGGGGCCGGACAAGATCATCGGTGTCTCCGCTCAGACGGTGGAGCAGGCGCTGCTGGCGGAGAAGCACGGCGCGGACTATTTGGGTGTGGGCGCGGTGTTCCCCACCGGCTCCAAGGCCGACGCCGATGATGTGTCCTACGATACGCTGAAGGCCATCTGCCAGGCGGTGTCTATCCCCGTGGTGGCCATCGGCGGCATCAGCCGCGATAACGTGGCCCGCCTGGCGGGCAGCGGTATCTGCGGCGTGGCGGTTATCAGCGCTATCTACGGCGCGGCGGATATCCGGGCTGCCTCGCAGGAGCTGAAAGCGGCCACAGAGGAGATGCTGAAAGCATGATCTGCGGCGTTATATTTGACCTGGACGGCGTGCTGCTGGACTCCATGGCCATCTGGAATGACCTGGGCGCCCGCTACCTCCGCGGCCAGGGCCTTGTGCCGGAGCCGGGGCTGAACACCATCCTGTTTTCCATGAGTATGGAGCAGGGGGCCGCCTATCTGAAGGCCCACTATCCGCTGCCGCAGAGTGAGACGGAAATTTTAAGCGGCATTCAGACTATGCTGCGGGACTTCTATTATGATGAGGTCCCCGCCAAAGCGGGCGCAAGAGAGACCCTGGCCTTTCTGCAGAGCCAGGGCATCCCCATGGCGGCGGCCACCTCCAGCCCGCGCGCCCATGTGACCCGGGCACTGGAGCGGCTGGGCCTGCTGGGCTATCTCTCCGCCATTTTTACCACCGGCGAGGTGGGAAAGAGCAAGCATCAGCCGGACATTTACCATTTGGCAGCGGATGCGCTGCATACCGCCCCGGCAGAGACGCTGGTATGCGAGGATTCCCTCTACGCTCTGCGTACCGCCAAGGCGGCGGGCTACCCCACGGTGGGCCTGTACGACGCCAACGGCGAGTCGGACCAAGCGGGCCTGCGGGATGCGGCGGAGGTCTATCTCGCATCGCTGACGGATTTCCCTGCCGCCTGGGAGCGGCTGAACCACTGAATCAGGAACAAACGGGGTTTCCCCCGTGTTCACGCGGTGCATTGGGGGCACCACCTTGCATCGCGCTAAAAAACTGTGCTGTAAAAAGAAAGGACAAATATGATGAGAACAGCATTGACCATTGCTGGAAGTGATTCCAGCGGAGGCGCCGGTATCCAGGCTGACATCAAGACCATGACCGCCAACGGCGTATTCGCCACCTGTGCGGTCACGGCCCTGACGGCCCAAAATACCACCGGCGTCACAGACATTTTGGAGTCCACGCCCCACTTTTTGGAGGAGCAGCTGGACGCGGTCTTTACGGACATTTTCCCCGACGCGGTGAAGATCGGCATGGTCTCCTCTGCGGCGCTGATCGCCGTCATCGCGGACAAGCTCCGCCGGTACGATGCAAAGCACATTGTGGTGGATCCCGTGATGGTGGCCACCTCCGGGGCAAAGCTCCTGCAGGACGACGCCGTGTCGGCTCTGACGGAAAGACTTCTGCCCCTGGCGGAGGTGCTGACCCCCAACATCCCCGAGGCGGAGATCCTATCCGGCATGACCATCACCGACGCCGCCGGCATGGAGACCGCCGCCCGGATCATCCATGACAGGTATGGCTGCGCCGTACTGTGCAAGGGCGGCCATCAGATCAACGACGCCGACGACCTGCTGTGGCGCAGCGGCGGCGGGAAATGGTTCCGGGGCAGACGCATCGACAATCCCAACACCCACGGCACCGGCTGCACCCTGTCCAGTGCCATCGCCGCCAATCTTGCGAAAGGCTGCGATTTGGACACGGCAGTGGAGCGGGCCAAGGCCTACATCTCCGGCGCGCTGGCGGCTATGCTGGATCTGGGTAAAGGCTCCGGCCCCATGGACCACATGTTTGCACTGAAAGGAGAGTTTGTGGAATGAAAAAGACATCGACCTTTCAGAATGCCCTGATCTGGTTCGGGGCAGGCGTATCCCTGGCAGAGATCCTGACAGGTACGGCCTTCGCGCCTTTGGGCATGGGCAAGGGCCTGCTGGCCATCGTTATCGGCCACGTGATCGGCTGCGCCATGATGCTGTTGGCGGGGCTGATCGGCGGCCGCACCGGCCGCAGCGCCATGGAGACGGTGAAGATGAGCTTCGGGCAGAAGGGCGGCCTGCTGTTTGCCCTGCTGAACGTTTTGCAGCTGGTGGGCTGGACCGCTATCATGATCTATGACGGCGCGCTGGCCATCGGCGGTATCTTCAACGTGGGCCGCTGGGTGTGGTGCCTGGTGATCGGCGGGCTGATCGTGCTGTGGATCGTAGTAGGCATCACCGACCTGGGCTGGATCAACAAGGTGACCATGGCGGCGCTGTTTGTGCTGACGATGGTGCTGTGCAAGGTGATCTTCTTTTCCGGCAACACCATGGCGGCGCCCAGCGGCGAAGGCCTGACCTTCGGCGCGGCGGTGGAGCTGGCGGTGGCCATGCCTCTGTCCTGGCTGCCCCTGATCAGTGACTATACCCGCGAGGCGGAGAAGCCTGTCCGGGCCACGGTGGCCAGCGTGGTGACCTATGGCCTGGTGTCCTGCTGGATGTATGTCATCGGCATGGGCGCGGCCATTTTCACCGGGGAGTACGACATCGCCGCCATCATGGTGAAGGCGGGCCTGGGCATTGCGGCGCTGGTGATTCTGGTGTTCTCCACCGTCACCACCACGTTCCTGGATGCCTGGTCGGCGGGTATCTCCGCCGAGTCCCTGTCCGGCAAGATCAACGGGAAAAAGACCGCCATTGCCGTGACGGTGATCGGCGTGGCCGGGGCGATCATTTTCCCCATGGATGATATCACCAACTTCCTGTACCTGATCGGCTCCGTGTTTGCCCCCATGATCGCCGTGCAGATCGCGGATCACTTCCTGCTGAAGCGGGATCGCTTCGCCGTGGCGGCGGACAGCCGGAACCTGGTGATCTGGCTCGTGGGCTTCATCGCCTACCGGCTGCTGATGAGCGTGGATACCCCTGTGGGCTACACCCTGCCGGACATGCTGCTGACGGTGCTGCTGTGCGTCATTGTGGAAAAAGTACGACCGACGGCACAAAACCGCCCATAAAAGAAGGACACCCGCGAGGTGAATAAAAAGACCGGAGCATCCGCTCGCGCGGATGCTCCGGTCTGCTATGGAGACTTGTATGAACCGCCGGCAGATCCGGCATGGATGGGCAGATATTCCCCCAAAACTATTCCATTGACTCCGGCACCAGATTGCTGTAATATTTCGCTTTTCCGGACAAGATATCATCGTAGAACCCCTGCTTCCAGTCAATGTAGGCGACGGCGTCCTGCAGCTGCGCAATAGACTGGAGCAGGGCCTCTTTTTTGGCCGCGAGGATGACCTTGCGCGCCGGAATTGTGGCCTCGCCCCCTAAGCAAAGGGTCAGATACTCCTTCATCTCCGCGATGCTCATGCCGCAGTTTTTCAGGCAGTTCAGGCTTTGGATCCACTTGATGTCGTGCTCGTCAAAGACCCGATAGTTCCGGCTGTCCCGCTTCACGTTTGGCACCAGGCCCTCGTTGCAGTAGAATTTCAGATTTTCATAGGTCATATGGGTGAGGACACAGGCCTCCTTCATGGAGTACATAAAAAAACCTCCTGTTTTTGAAAAAAGTTCTTGACCGGTAGTAACTACCGGGTGCTACCATAATAGCACAGGATAAAATTCAAATCAACAGGAGGCTTTTGCTATGGAATATATCACGTTGCGAAATGGCGTAAAAATGCCGCAGCTCGGCTACGGCGTCTACCAGGTCACACAGGACGAGTGTGAGCGCTGCGTGCTGGACGCGCTGAAAGTCGGCTACCGGGCCATCGATACGGCGCAGAGCTACTTCAACGAGGAGCAGGTGGGCGCGGCCATTGAAAAATCAGGCCTCGACCGCAAGGACATTTTCCTGACCACCAAGGTCTGGGTGGAGCATTATGGCTATGAGGAGGCCAAAAAGTCTGTGCTGGAGTCCATGCAGAAGCTTCGCACCGACTATCTCGACCTGTGTCTGCTGCACCAGCCGTTTTCGGATTATTACGGCGCATGGCGGGCGCTGGAGGAGCTGTATGAAGCCGGCCGCATTCGGGCCATCGGCGTTTCCAATTTTTACCCCGACCGGCTGGTAGACCTCTGCTCCTTTGCCCGCATTCGGCCCATGGTCAACCAAGTGGAGACCCATCCCTTCAACCAGCAGACGGAGGCCAAAAAATGGATGGACAAATACGGCGTGCAGATCGAGGCGTGGGCGCCCTTCGGCGAGGGCCGGGGCGACATGTTCCGGAATCCCGTGCTGTGCGAGATCGGCGCAAAGTACGGCAAGAGCGCAGCGCAGGTCATTCTCCGCTGGCACCTGCAGCGCGGCGTGGTGGTCATCCCGAAATCTACCCACCTGGAGCGGATGCAGGAAAATCTGAATGTATTTGACTTCACGCTCTCGGAAAACGATATGGAGAAAATCGCCGCCCTGGACACGAAAACGAGCGCATTTTTCTCCCACTATGACCCGGCCATGGTAGAATGGTTTGCCAAAATGGTGGAGGAGCGAAAGAAAAATCATGACTGCTCCAAGGAGAAAAAAGACTGGTAAGGCGTAGCCCGGCTGCAATAGAACCATCCAATAAAGTGAAAAGGAGAAGGACCATGGCGATATTGATTGCATTTTACTCCCGTGCGGGAGAGAACTATTTTGGCGGCGCATACCGCCGCATTTCCGTGGGCAATACCGAAAAGGCGGTCAGGATGTTGGCCGGCCTGACCGGCGGCCGGCTGTATCAGATCCGGCAGGCACAGCCCTATTCTGACGATTATCGGACCTGTGTGGAGCAGGCCAAGGCGGATTGGCAGGGGAATGCCCGCCCGGCCGTGCTGGATCTGCCGGGGTCATTGGACGCCTACGATGAGATCTACCTGGGCTATCCCAACTACTGCGGCACCATGCCCATGGCGGTCTATACGTTTTTGGAGCATTACGATCTCACCGGCAAGACCATCCACCCCTTCTGCACCCACGAGGGCAGCGGACTGTCCGGAACGGTGCAGGACATTCAGCGGGCCGCGCCGGGGGCGGTCGTTACCGGGGGCCTTGCCATCCACGGCAGCAGCGTGGATGGGGCGAAAGCTGCGCTGGAAAAATGGGTCAGGGAGGCAGAAAGATGAGAAAAGTCATGCTACTGGCCGGCGCCGGACAGATCGGCATGGCCATTGCCCGGCGAATGGGCGCGGGTATGAAGATCGTTGTGGGCGACAAGAAGATGGAAAACGCCCAGGCCATTGCCGGGACCATGAATGAGGCGGGCTTTGATGCAGTGCCCATGGAAATGGACCTCTCCAGCCGGGAGTCCATCCGGGCGCTGATCGCCGAGGGCCAGAAGTACGGCCCCATCCATATGCTGGTGAACGCCGCAGGCGTTTCTCCCAGTCAGGCGCCCATTGAGGCAATTTTAAAGGTGGACCTCTACGGCACGGCGGTGCTGCTGGAGGAGGTGGGTAAGGTCATTGCCGAGGGCGGCGCGGGCGTCACCATCTCCAGCCAGTCCGGTTGGCGTATGCCTGCCCTGACGGCAGAGCAGGACCTGCTCCTGGCAACCACTCCCACGGAAGAACTCCTTACGCTGGACTTCCTGCAGCCCGAGAACATCCGGGATACGCTCCACGCCTATCAACTGGCTAAGCGCTGCAACGAAAAGCGGGTCATGGCCCAGGCGGTGGAGTGGGGCAAGCGGGGCGCGCGGCTCAATGACATTGCCCCCGGCATCATCGTCACACCCCTGGCGCTGGACGAGTTCAACGGTCCCCGGGGAGATTTCTATAAGAACATGTTTGCCAAATGTCCCGCCGGCCGCCCCGGCACGGCGGACGAGGTGGCCAATGTGGCAGAACTCCTCATGAGCGACAAGGGCGCTTTCATCAGCGGCGCTACCTTCCTCATCGACGGCGGTGCGACAGCCAGCTACTTCTACGGCCCGCTAAAACCGGGAGCGGAGGCGTGACAAAAACGCTGCACTTACTCTCATACCGGCTTATGGTGCGGCTCTATCTGCCGCTTATGGCCCCACGAATGCCGTTGCTTTTGCATTGCCTGCGTATTATAATAGTACCTGTGGGCGGCAGAAGAACCCCATTTTCGACACCACCGGGATGGCCATTGGGGACAATGCGGCTGCGGTAAACGAAGTGGCCAAGGCACGGGGCCCCGGCACATGGCTCGAGTTTCTGAAGGGAGAATAGGCTATGAAATTTCAAATTGTAGACGCGTTCACCACGCAGGCCTTCGGCGGCAACCCTGCAGGGGTCGTGCTGCTGCCGGAGGGGGCGGATTTTCCCGCCGGGGAGACCATGCGGAAAACGGCGGCAGAGCTGCGCTACTCCGAGACCGCGTTCATCAAGCCCCTGGGTGAGAAGCGTTTTCAGATCCGCTATTTCACCCCCGCGGCGGAGGTAGAGCTGTGCGGCCACGCCACCATCGGCAGCTTCCACGCTCTGCGCGCCTTTGGCCTGGTGGCCGAGGGCGGCACTTATATTGACGAGACCCTCTCCGGCACCCTGGAGGTCGTGGTGGGCCAGGACGCCATCCTGATGGATATGGCAAAGCCCCGGGCCTTCGAGTGCCTGGATACGCCGGCGCAGCTGGAGGAGCTGTACCGCGTCATGGGCCTCAGCGCCCATGGCCAGGGCGCCGTGGCAGGAAAGACAGACCTAACGCTCTTGCCCCAAAAGGTGTCCACCGGACTCACGGACATCATGATGCCCGTGGCCGACGAGACCGCCTTGGCTCAGATCGCCCCCGACTTCCCGGCCCTGACGGAGCTGTCCCGCAGGTACAATGTGGTGGGCGTTCACGCCTTCACCGTCAACACCGCCGACGGCATGATCCACGCTCGGAACTTTGCGCCCCTGTATGATATAGATGAGGAAGCCGCCACCGGCACCTCCAACGGCGCACTGGTCTATTACCTGTATCAGCACGGCCTTGTTCAGCCTGACAAGGTGTATACCGTGGTACAGGGCGAGAAAATGGGCCGTCCGTCCAGGATCTCCGCCCAGGTCACCCTGAGGGATGGCCAGCCCTTCGTCAAGGTGGGCGGCCCGGCCGTCACCCTGGTGCAAGGCGAGATCGAGCTGTAAAATCACAAAACGGCAAAAATGCGCACCTGCTGATTCAGCAGGTGCGCATTTTTTGAGGCAGGAACCGATGGCTTATCTTGCGGGGGGCTGCCTGCCGTTACATAATGCCGGAGCGCTCCTTGCTCTCGGCAATGGCGGCGTCCAGCTTTCGGGCCGGGTAGTACACCAGCAGGCCGAATACGGTGAAGAACACACACATGCCCAGCAAAACCAGGGCACAATTGCGATAAGTGTGACCGTACATGCCGCCGATGGTCTCGCGGATCATATCCATGCCGTAGTGGAACGGCATGAGGAAGTACAGCTTCTGAAACAGCATCGGCAGCACATGGATGGGGTAGGAGCCGCCGGAACCGGCCACCTGGATCACCATGATAATGACAGCGGCCGCCATGCCCACATTGTCCAGCGCATAGACCAGACCGAAGTTCATCATGGCGAAGTTCAGCGAGCAGAGGCAGCAGGCCAGCACAAAGCGGGCCGGCTCCACACATTGAATGCCCACGAAATACAGGCAGCCGAAGGCGGTCACCAGTGCCTGCGCCATTCCTACAAGGAAAAACAGCGTGAAGCGGCCGAAGTACCGCTCCACAGCCCGGTAACCCAAAAACTGCGGCTGGGTCACCGGCACTTTGATCATCACCGCCGCCAGCAGCGAGCCGACGAACAGCGCCAGCATAATGTAGTAGGGCGACATGGCGGAGCCGTAATCGCCGATCTCATAGGCGATATCGGTGTTCAGCTGTACGGGCGAGGCCAAATAGTCGGCAATGCCATCGGGGTTATTTTCCAGTATGCTCGTGAACTCCCGGAAGGCGGCGCTGTCGGTGATGCGGCGCACATCCGGCACCGTGTCCGCCAGATAGCCGGACACGGTGCCGGTCAATGCGGCAGCTGCCGCCAGGGTGGACTGCGACTGCTCCATGGCGGCGGCATAGCCGTCCAGCGTACCGGACAGGCTGCCCAGCTTCCCGGCGCCGCTTTGCAGAAGCTCCTGCACGGAATGCAGTGCGGCCAGCGCCTTGTCATTCTTATCGTGAATGAAGTCGTTGACGTTCTGATTGCATTGCAGGGCTGCTGCCCGGATGATCTGTCGGATCTCCGCCGACTGATCCAGCAGCTGATCCTTAATGTCAAGATCGCCCGCGTTCGTCACGCTGTCCCGCAGTGCGGCCAGCTTTTCATCGGCTGCGTCGATCCTGTCCGCCAGGGCAGGCACTTTGTCCTTCAGCTTCTGCAGACGGGCTGTCATATCGTCGATTTGGCGAATGATCTGCTGCTGCAGAAGGGTGGGATCTTCGGCAGTGCCCCACCGGCGCAGCTTATTTTCCAGATCTGCAAGGCTTTTATCAATGGCATCCAGTATCGCTATCGCATCGGCGGAGGCGCTGTCGGCAATATCCGAGCCGGTGCCGATGGTGCCGCCGGGGGTGTGGGCGGCATCTACCAGTACGCCGCCCATATCGTCCACGGTGATGGCCGCAGCCGTTAACAGGCTATCGGCATTGTTCATGACGGTATCCAGCGAAGCCAATGTTTGGTTGAGCTGATCCATTTGGTATTGGGCATCCTGCAGCTTCGCAATAAGGCCGCTGGCAATGTCCTCGCTGTCCAGCCCCATGGCCCGGAATACAGAGCTGGCGGTGGTCAGCGCCCCGGCCACCTTTTCGATAATGGTGTTGTTAATCTGCTCCTGCACAGCGGTTTTTGCCTTGCCGGTGATTTTTGGGGCGATGGCATTCTTCTTTTCGTTTTCAAAATACTGGATCTTAGGGTGCTCCAGCTCACCGTCCAGCAGGCTGACGAAATTGCTGGTAAAGTCCTCCGGCACCACCAGAGCCGCATAGTAGTCACCGGCATATACGCCGTCCAGCGCCGTCTGCTGATCCTCCAGGAAGACCCAGCCCATCTGATTGTTGGACTGAAGCCCCTCCATCACCAGCTGGCCGATGTTCAGGTGCAGACCCAGGATCTCGCAGCCCTCGTCCTCGCTGGCCACAGCCACCTTAATGTTGCCGGTGGAGGCGGGGCCGTAGGGGTCCCAGTTGGAGAGGATGTTGAACCATGCGTACAGGCACGGCACCAAACACAGGCCCAGCATGACCACCACAGCCACCACACTGGCAGTTAACCGCTGCCAGTCGGCCCGAAAAATGTTCCATATGCGCTTGATCACTGCGACACCTCCTTTTGGGAAGGCTTCTGCGGCGCCTGCTGTGTCAGGTCGGATGACAGAGCCTGCAGCGCCTGGGCCAGCTGCGCCAGATCTGCGGCGATCTTTTGGGGATCGGACTTGAGAATGGTATCCATGTCCAATGGAGCGGATACCGGCTCATCCGCCGCAGGCTGAGCGTTCTGCTCCGACATAGGCGGAGTGGCGGCGCGGTGATTATTTTCGGCGGGGGGCGTCCCGGGCTCCTGCGCAGCTTCTTCAGCCAATGTAGCGTCCTTCCGCTTCAGCAGCTGGGGCAGAAGGGCGGCGCGGCTCAGCTGGGGCAGGGCGATCAGCTGGCCCAGGGGAGTCTGTTCCTCCTGGGTGATGTCCCGCAGCTTCTTTTGCAGTTCATAGTCCATATATTCCACGCCGATGAGATACGCCGCCAGGGCAAACATGGACAGGATCCACAGGATCAGCGTGAACACCTTGTTGCCCTCTGCCAAAAACATCAGCAGCATCAATCCCAGGGTCACAACCACCAAAGCGCGCATGCCCACGCGGATGCGCCGCTGATTGCTCTGATGCAAAGCGGCTACTTCTTCCAGCAGCCGGTCATACAGCTGATGGTATTTCTCCTCTGTTGTCATAAATCCGGCCACCTCCTTAAAGCAGTTCTGTTTCTTCCAGCTTGTCTTCCACAAAGTGATTCAGTCCCATGAAGGGCCGCCGTACCAAGAGACCGATGATCAGCGCGGCGGCGGCAAATAGCAGCAGGTACGCCAGCTGTTCTGCGTAGTAGCTGCCATATAGGCCGCAGATGCACTCGCGCATGGCATCAATGGCGTAGGGGAAGGGGAAGAAACGGTAGATTTTCTGATAGACCTGCGGCAGCAGCTCAATGGGGAATGTGCCGGAGGAGCCTGCGATCTGCAGAACCATGACCACTACCACAATGGCCTTGCCTACATCGCCGAAGGAGAGGACCAGCGAGTAGATCAGCAGGCTGAAGGTCAGTGCCGTCAGTGAACCGGCCAGATACAGGAGCCCCGGGTGCAGGCATTGGATCTTCAGCAGGAGCAGGTCACCGGTGATGATGATCGCCGCCTGGATCTGACTCAGCAGGAAGAACAAGATGTACCGGCCGAAATACAGCTCCCGGGGCTTGGGGGCAATAAGGCCGTCCGGCCGGGCGTGGGGCTTGACGATGGACACCAGGATCACGCCGCCCACCCAAATGGCCAGCACCGTATAGAAGGGGGCCATGGCGGAGCCGTAGTTCTCAATGGGGTAGACGGGGGATACGGTGGTCTGCACCATTTGTGAGAAGTACCGGCCGTATTCCTCCGGATCGCCGCCGAGAACATTCAGCAGGACATTCATATATTCGTCGGATGTCAGCCCCTGCAGCTTGTCAATGGTCTCCGACACCGATTGGGCCAGCCTGTCGGCGGCGGGGCGCAGCAGCGCGATGGTATCGTCCATGGCCAGCGCTGTGTCGGACAGGGCGTCGCGGACAGCACGGGCATCATCGTCCAGCCCCTTCACGCTCTCCATGGCGCGGGAGACCTGTCCCATGACGTTCTCCAGATCCTGGCGCAGCTCGTCGGCGGTGGGTGTCAGCTTCCCGGCCATATTGCCGATGGCGGCGATGATATTTTTGCAGTCGCTGATGGCGGTCTGAAGATCCTTTTGGTCCGGCAGCGCTGTCAGCCGGTTTTGGAGTTCATAGCATTTGTCGGCAATATTCCGGGCCAGTTTGGCGGCCGCGTGCCCCACAGAATGCTGCTCCAGCCGGTCGGCCCAGGCTGTCAGCCGGTCGCCCAGCTGGCCCATAGCGGCAGCGGCTTCTTCAATGGCCTTGCGGGCCTCCTGAAGACCGCTTTCATTGGCTGCGGCCTGCTGGAACTGATCCAGAGCCCGCTGCACCTTCTGCAGCGCCGCATAGATCATCCGGTCAAGCTCTGCCGCGGTCTGCTGTAATTTGTCGGCATCAGGCAGATTGCTGTTGATGCCCTCGATGATCTGTGCCAGCTTGCCCGAGTCATAATCCGCCGCGCCGTCCTGGCCGGCCGCTTCAAAGGCGTCCATGGTGGCCTGGCAGCCCGCCAGCAGATCTTTGGCCTGGTAGAATAGACCCTTCGCCGCTGCCTCGGGATCATCCTCCGTCAGATCGGCGGCCAGCAGGTTGGCCTGGGTCATGGTCCGGCCAATGACTACCTCCAGATAGTTCTCGCTGATGGTACGCTTCAGACTCTCCACTGCGGTATCGGTGATCTTGGTGGCCACAGCGTTCTTCTTGGCGTTTTCGTAGTAGGTGATGGCGGGCTTACCGGTCCATTCCGTCAGCATGTGGAACATCTTATAGGTAAAGTCTTTGTCAATGACTACTGCGGCGTAGTAATCCCCGGCATACACGCCCTGGCGGGCCGCTTCCTCACTGTCCGCCACCACCCAGTTGATGCTGGTGGCCTCCCGCAGGTCCGCTACCACGTCGTCGCCCTTGTTGGTGTATACGCCGTCCTCGTCGGTATAGCCCTGGTCCAGGGATGCCACGGCGATGGAGATCCCGCCGGTGTTGCCGTAGGGATCCCAGTTGGAGTAGATGTTCAGCCACGCATACAGGCTGGGCAGCAGCACAATGCCTACCACCACTGCGCAGGCAAAAAAGCATTTGCTCAACGTTTTGATGTCGGTTTTAAAAACCATCCAGATATTCCGCATAGTGCCTCCTGTCTGTGTTTTTTATTAATTCTATCATACCATTTTAACAAAATCTACATAAAAAAACAGTATAGAAAAGGCCGATTATTCCGAATCTTGGGGAAATAGCGTATTTTACGCAGATCTGCGCAAAACGTGCAGTTTGCGCAAATGCAAATGCCGACGGATCCGCGTCAAACTTTTTATTTGAAAGTTCACCGTGAATCTGCTATGCTTTACCAGAGTTTAAAAAACCGTTTATATGGGAAAATAAACAAAGAATTTCAGATAAACACCTCCTTGCACATGCTTTTTTTACAATAAGTTTACATACAGGCTATTTCAGTAGCCGGAAAAGGAGGCGTACCCCTTATGAGAAAAGAAACAATCAGCGATCTGACAACAGAAAAAACAGAACTCAAGCGAGAAATAGGTGCCTTTGGTGGTGTTAGCATTATTGCTGGTATCATGATTGGCTCCGGTATCTTCTACCTGGGTGCCTATGTGCTGCAGCGCGTGGGTATGAACAGCGGTCTGGCTCTGCTGTGCTGGATCATCGGCGGCGTCATTTCCCTGTTTGGCGGTCTGGCCTATGCGGAAATGGGCGCGGCTATGCCCCAGTCCGGCGGCCGTGTGGTCTACCTGAATGAGGCCTATCATCCCATCGTGGGCTTCATGAACGGCTTTGTGGATTGGCTCATCGGCGGCCCCGGCTCCGTGGCTGCTCTGGCCCTGGCTCTGATGGGCGTGTTCCAGCCCATTTTCCACCTCAGCGACTTCGGCTGCAAGATTGCTGCCGTTGTACTCATCTTCGGTATCACCGCCTATAACATGGTGGGCGTTAAGCTGGCCTCCGTGGTGCAGAATGTCTCCATGATCGCCAAGATGGTGCCCATTGCCATCATTCTGCTGGCAGCCCTGTTTGTCGGCCATGTTACCCCCGACCTGTCCTTTGGCTCTGCCAGCGTCTATGCCGCCGAGAACAACACCAGCGTTTTCAGCATGATCGCCCTGGCCGTTGTGGCCTCCCTCTGGGCCTATGAGGGCTGGACCAACCTGAACACCGTGGCCGAGGAAATGAAGAACCCCCGCAAGAATCTGCCCCTGGCCCTTATCATCGGTATCGGCGGCGTTACGATTCTTTACGCCCTCTTCAACTTTGCCATCATGAAGGTTCTGCCCCACGAGGAGATTGCCTCCATGATCGACGCCGGCGACCTGTATCTGGGTACGGCGGTTGCTAAGAAGCTGCTGGGCAGCGCAGGTGCCGTGGTGGTTACCGTGGGCATGGTTCTGGCCATGTTCGGCAGCCTGAACGGCCTCATCCTGGCCCAGCCCAGAATGTACTACGCCATGGCCAAGGAGGGCCACTTCTTCAAGAGCTTCACCAAGCTGAATAAGCAGAAGATCCCCTATGTGCCCATCCTTGTCCAGGCTGTCATCTCCAGCGCTCTGGTGCTGCTGCGTAACCTGAGCGAGCTGACCGATATGGTGGTGCTGTGCAATCTGCTCTTCAATGTCATGATCGTTCTGGCTGTGCCCATCCTGCGCAAGAAGTTCCCCAACATCGAGCGTCCCTACAAGGTGTGGCTCTATCCCGTGTCCATCATCTTCACTGCCATTGTGTTCGTGGCCCTGTTCGTCAACTCCGCCATTGAGAATCCTTTCCTGGGCGCCCTCGGCTTCATCGTGCCCGCTATCGGCGCCGTTGTTTACTGGATCTTTGACCGTAAGCTGAAGAAGGAAGCGGCGGAGAATAAGGAGGCTAATGATGGCTGAGCTGTATTATAATGCCAAGGTCTATGTGGAAAAGGGTCATTATGAGCAGGCAGTTTTGGTTGAGGACGGCATCATCCGCCGCATAGGCAGCAGCGATGCCCTGCTCTCCGAAGCCCCTGCCGACACCGTCCGGGTGGACTGCGGCGGCCGGACCATGATCCCCGGTCTCAATGATTCTCATATGCATTTTGCCCAGTTCAGCGAGACGCTGAATCAGGCCCATATCGCCGATGTAAAGTCCATCGGGGAGATGATCGAGGTGTGCCGCAAGTTTGCCCAGGAGCACCCCCAGCGTGTGAAAAACGGTCTCCATGCCCTCGGCTGGAACCAGGACTATTTCACCGACGGCGGCCGCCTGCCTGACCGGCACGACCTGGACAAGATCAGCACCGACTATCCCATCGTGCTGGAGCGCGTCTGCGGACACATCGTTTCCGTCAACAGCAAGCTCCTGGAGATCCTGCAAAGCACCGGCGAAATAGACAAGTGCAAGGGCGAGGACTGCCTCACCGATGAAAACGGTGTGCCCAACGGCATCTTCACCGGCAACGGCTGCAACATCGCCAAGCGTCTTATCCCGGAGTTCACCCTGGAGGAGCGCCATGAGTTCATGAAGGATGCCATGGAGTATGCGGTCTCCCACGGTCTCACCAGCGTTCAGAGCAACGATGTGGGCACCACCTTCCTGGATACCCCCGCTGCCTTCCGCCTGCTGCACGAGATGTATGATAACGGCGAGGGCAAGGTTCGCTATCGCCATCAGGTCTGCTTCAACAACCTGAAGGATTTCGAGGAGTACCTGACCCATGGCGAGTACGCCGTGGGCGAGTATAAGAAGGGCTCCTGGCTCACCCTGGGCCCCCTGAAGCTGTTCAAGGACGGCAGCCTGGGCGCCCGCACGGGTCTCATGTCCCAGGGCTATGTGGATGATCCGGAAAACCACGGCCTGGAGTGGATCAGCGTGGAGGATATGGACCGCTACTGCCAGCTGGCAAAGAAGCATAATCTGCAGGTGATTACCCACTGCATCGGTGACGAGGCCGTGCGCCGCACTGTGGAGTGCTATGAGCGGGCCTTCGTGGATGGCAAGAACAAGCTCCGCCACGCAGTTGTTCACTGCCAGATTACCGACCGTGCCCTGCTGGAGCGCATCGCCAAGGACGATATTCTGGTGTTTGCCCAGCCCATTTTCCTGGATTACGATATGAATATCGTGGAAAAGCTGTGCGGCAAGGAGCTGGCTTCCACCTCCTACGCCTTCGGCACCCTTCTGCGCATGGGCGTGCATCTGTCCTACGGCACCGACTGCCCTGTGGAGGACTGCAACCCCTTCCCCAATATCTACATGGCCGTTACCCGCAAGGATAGACAGGGCCGTCCCGCAGGCGGCTTCTATCCCGGCGAGTGCGTGGACGTGGAAACGGCCATCGACGCCTACACGCTGGAGAGCGCCTATGCGGAGTTCCAGGAGGACGTCAAGGGCCGCCTGAAGCCCGGCTACTATGCGGATATGGTCCTGCTGGACCGTGACATCTTCACCGTGGATCCCATGGAGATCAAGGACATCCTGCCCGTTATGACCATCGTCGGCGGCCAGGTCGTCTATCAGCGCTAAAGCGCGAAACATCACACATATAGGCCGCTCGTTTCAGCGCGTCCGCTTACGCGAGCCTGAGCGGGCGGCCCCCTTTTTCACACAAATACCGCCCGGAGCACAGCGGCCCCGGGCGAACATGGAGGAATACAATTATGGGCGTAGAGAGCAAATACGGGCTGAAGTTTGGCTACATGGAGCGCGGTCCGCGCAACCTGATCACAGATGTGCCGGGGGTGCGCGTGGGCCATGTAACGCTCCACGACGGCGAGATACACACCGGCGTCACCGCCATCATCCCTCATCCGGGCGATGTGTTTCACGAGAAGTGCCTGGCCGGGGCCCATGTAATAAACGGCTTCGGCAAGAGCATCGGCCTGGTCCAGGTGCAGGAGCTGGGCACCCTGGAAACTCCCATCCTGCTGACCAATACCCTGTCCGTGGGCACGGTCTCCACGGCCCTGGTGGAGTACATGCTGGAGCGGAACGACGACATCGGCCTGGATGCCGGCACCGTCAATTCCCTGGTCATGGAGTGCAATGACGCCCGGCTCAGCGACATCCGGGGTCTGCACGTCACCAAGGAGCACGCCCGGGCGGCCCTGGACGCGGCGGCGGAGACCTTTGCCGAGGGCGATGTGGGCGCCGGCGCGGGTATGGTGTGCTATTCCCTCAAGGGCGGCATCGGCTCTGCCTCCCGGCTGTGCCGGCTCTATGGCGAGACCTATACCGTCGGCGCCCTGGTCATGACCAATTTCGGCACCCTCCGGGATCTCCGGGTCGCGGGGGATCCCGTAGGCGAGCGGCTGTTCTGGCAGGAGGCCGAGCAGAAGGATAAGGGCAGCATCATCGTCGTCATCGCCACCGATGTCCCCCTGTCCGCCCGGCAGCTGGAGCGGGTGGCAAAGCGCGCCCAGTCCGGCATCGCCCGCACCGGCGGCATCTCCGGCAACGGCAGCGGCGAAATTGCCCTGGCCTTCACCACCGGCAACAAGCTGGCCCATTACAGCAGTGACCGGCTGGAATCCATCCGTCTGGTGTACGAGGAGGATATTGACGAGGTGTTCCGGGCCGCCATCGAAAGCGTGGACGAGGCCATCATCAGCTCCATGCTCCACGCCAATGCCGTAACGGGTCGGGCCGGCAACCACTATAAGAGCCTGGCCGACCTCTACATGCCCGAGAAAAAATCCGAAAAGTAAGAAGGGGACCGGCAGTGAAAAAGATCATCGGTATTATCGGCGGCATGGGCCCCCTGGCCACGGCGGACCTGTTTGAAAAGATCATCCGCGCCACCGATGCCGCCCGGGACCAGGACTTTCCCCACGTCATTGTGGACTGCAACACGGATATTCCCGACCGCACGGCGGCCATTCTTGGCGGCGGTGAGGATCCTGTGCCCCAGCTGGTGCGCTCGGCCCACGCCCTGGCGGCTGCCGGGGCGGACGTCCTGGTCATGCCCTGCAACACGGCCCACTGGTTTTACGACGACCTCTGCCTCCGGACCCGCCTGCCGGTGCTGCATATGCTGCGCCTGACGGCGGATCGCCTGGAGCGGGAGGGTGTCCGGGCCGTGGGCCTTTTGGCGACGGACGGCACCATCCGGACCGGCATCTATGAAAACCTGCTCTCCGGCCGGGGCATCCGGGTCATCAAGCCCGATGCACCCGGTCAGCGCCGGGTCATGTCCGCCATTTACGACGGGGTCAAGGCCGGGAACTTAGGCGCCATCGATGTGCCGGCCCTGCGCCGCACCCTGGACGCCATGATGGCCCAGGGGGCGGCGCGATTCGTCCTGGGCTGCACGGAGCTGCCCATTGTGTTCGCCCAGTGCGACCTGCCCTATCCCGTGGCGGACCCGACGCAGATCCTGGCCGAAGCCGCCGTGTCCTATGCGGGCTATCCTGTGAAAAAAATGTGAGGGGGATCCTATGCAAATTATAAAGGAAAAAGCAAAACGCTTCTGCGGGGATCCGGAGGGACTTTCCCGCCGGATGGCCCGCCGGGGCGTGCCCGGGTGCAGCGTGGCCCTGCTGCAGGGGGGCGAGATAACCTTTTCCGCCGTCGGCGGCACGGTTGGTGCCGCCCCGGTGGCGGCGGATACCCTATTTGAGTGCGCGTCCCTGACAAAGCCCCTGTTTGCCGTGCTGGCTCTGCAATTGATAGATGAGGGCCTGCTGGCCCTGGATGAGCCGGTGTCCGGCCGCCTGGGGGGCGAGCCCTGGTCCTATGACCCGGATTTTGCAAAGATCACCCCCCGGCACATCCTCAGCCACGGCTCCGGCCTGCCGGACTGGCACAGCCGCCCTATGCCCATGCTTTTCGCCCCGGGCACGGCCTACAGCTATTCCGGCCAGGGCTATTACCTGCTGCAGCACCTGGCGGAACAGCTCACAGGCCGGTCTCTCCCGGACTTGTTCGCTGCCCATATTTTCACGCCCTACCAAATGCGCCGCTCCGCGGTGCTGTGGACACCGGAGGTGGGCAGGGCCATCTCCCCGGGCTTTGACGCCCAGGGCAGCCCCTGCCGCGTGCGGGACTGCGTGGACCTCACCGGCAACGCCCCGGAGCCCAACGCCGCCTGGTCCCTGTACTCCAACGCGGCGGATTACGCCCGGTTTATCTCCGGCCTGCTCCGCACCCGGGGCGGCCTGACGGAGGAGACCTATGGGCAGATGAACGCCCCGCAGAATGTAGCGGATGACAGCGTTGCCTGGGGCCTGGGTGTGGGACTCATACGAATGGAGCCCTCCGTCCGGTGGCACTGGGGCGATAACGACGGCTTCAAGTCCCTGGCCCTGTGGGATCAGCAGACGGGGGACGGCCTGGTGGCCGTCACCAACAGCGACAACGGCCTCTCCCTGTGCTATGACCTGGCGGCGGAGCTGACGGATGCGGATTTCCTGGCGCCCATGGCCGCCTTCATCGCCTCGGCGGAATAGGGACTATCTTTTCCGGGCCGGGTCTGCTATACTTCGGTCTATAAAGAACACTGCAAGATGGGAGCGAATGCCATGGATCAACGAGATCTTCTCATCAAAAACGGAAAGATCCTCTGTATGGACGGAGACCTGCGGGCCGATTGGCTTTTGACCCAGGGCGGCAAGATCGCCCGCCTGGGCGTGGGAAAGTGCGACCCGGAGTATATCTCCGGCACCGTGCAGACCATTGACGCCAAGGGCCGGACGGTATTGCCGGGGTTTATTGACAATCACTTTCAGGTGGTGCGTATCGGCCTGGAGTGCGGGTATGTGGACCTGTCCCATGTGCGCAATTATGACGAGATCGGGCAGACCATCCGGCGGGAGGCAGCCAGCCGCAGCGTCATCACCGCTTATCGGCTGGACAGCAGCCGCCTGGAGGAAAAGACCCTTCCGGACCGCAAGGTCCTGGACCGCTACTGTGCCGATAAGCCGGTGCTGATCTTCGCCCTGGACTATCACACCATCATCCTCAATACCGTGGGCATCCTGTACTATAAGATCCCCTTCACTCTCCCGGGCATCCAGACGGATGACAGCGGTATCCCCACGGGGGTTTTCACCAACCAGGCGGAAAACCGGCTGGAGAGCAACGTGCTGGACGCCTATTCCTACGATGATTTCGACACCGCCGCCGCCCGGGTGGTGGACATGGCCTTTTCCTATGGCCTGACCACCGTGGCCGCCATGGAGTGCCGGGGCGCCCAGGCGGAGCAGAGCCCCCTGCGCACCAGTGAATTTTTGGTGCGCTATAAGGACCGCTACCCTCTGACCATAGAGCTGTTTTATCAGACCACGGAGTATAAGCGCGCCCTGAACCACGGCCTCAAGCGCATCGGCGGCGCCCTGTATATCGACGGCACCATGGGCGGCCGGACGGCGGCTCTGTCCTTTGAATATGCCGATGCCCCCCACCGCAAGGGGTGGATCTACATGACCCAGGACGCGCTGACGCAGTTTGCCATGGAGTGCTGCCGGCACGGCCTGCAGATCGGCTTTGACGCCATCGGCGACGCCGCCATCGAAGCAGTGCTCCAGGCCCTGGAGGCCGCCGCGGATCATTATGACGTGCGTGCCATGCGCCACCGCATCGAGCATGCGGAGCTCATCACCCCCGCGCAGATGCAGCGGGCCGCCCGCCTGGGCGTCATTTTGTGCATGCAGCCTGCCTATGAAGGGCTGTGGGGCTATCCCGGTGGCATGTATCAGCAGCGCCTGGGCACCCACTACGGCACCACCAACCGCTTCCGCCAGATCATCGACAGCGGCATCACCGTCTGCGGCGGCTCGGACCCACCCATCACCAGTCCCGATCCCTTTCAGAGCATCCACTACGCGGTCAATCATCCCGTTGCCGCCAACAGCGTGACGCTGCAGGAGGCGCTGGAGATGTACACCAGCCGCGGGGCCTACGCCCTGTTCCTGGAAAAGAAAAAGGGGAGCCTCCGGGAGGGGAAGGATGCCGACATCGTGATCCTGGACCGGGATATAACGCAGATGGATCCCCGGCAGCTGAAGGATGTTCGAGTGGATATGACCATCAAAGACGGGCGGGTCGTGTTTGACCGGAATACATGAGTATGTTGTATATTACATTTATGGGTGGCCCCCGTTTCCTGCTGGACGGTGTGGACGTCAGTGACCAGCTCAGCGGCAAGGCGGCCGCCATCATCGCCCTGGTCCTGATGAAGGAGACCCGGCAGATGCGCCGCAGCGACATCATCAGCTTTCTTTGGAGCGAGAGCAGCGATGATGCCGCCAAATACAACCTGCGCTTCAACCTCTGGCAGATCAAGAAAACCCTTGTGCAGGCGGACGGCGAGTCCCTGCTGCTGGTGTCCAAGGACCTGGTGGAGGTAAATCCCGACTTCCGCTTCCAGTGCGACATCGCCGAGATCGAGCAGGCCGACCTGGAGGCCATCCACTCCATCGCGGAGCTGAAACGCCTGCTGTCCCTGTTCCGGGGCGACTTCTTTGAAAATTGCAGCCTGCATAACTGCGAGAATTTCCTGGAGTATATCATCCAGCGCCGGTACTACTTGGAAAACCGAAAGCTGGTGGTCTACCACCGGCTGATCCGGCTGACCTATGAAAATGCGCTGGATGACGACTGCCTGCAGTTCATGTCCGCCTGCGAGGAGATCGACCCCTATAACGAGGATATTGCCCGGATCCGCCTGGAGATCCTGATCCGGCGGAGCGCCTGGCGGGACGCCGCGCAGTACTATCAGACGTTTTACAGCCGCCTGGTGCGGGATGTGGGGGCCGAGCCCTCCCCGGAGCTGCAGGAGCTGAGCAAGCAGTTCCATCTGCAGAAAACCAAGGATGCGGAGGGCCGGGTGCTGCACCTGGAGGTCTGCACCATTCCCTCTCTCCCCGGTGGCTGGATGTCCCAGGTGTTGAAGGCACTTTGCCAAAGCGGCAAGATCACCTGGAGCGACTATCTGACAGAGCAGCAGCTTGCGGACCTGGCCTATTTTCAGCCCATCCTGCCCGCTCAGGCACCTGCGCCCGTGCCCATGGTGCGCATAGCGGAGGCATTTATGGACCTGATAACCGGCCTCTGCCTGGGAAAGCAGCTGTGCAGGCTGGAGATCCACTCTCTTAACGGGGCACCCCTGGATACGCTCAGCCAGGACGTGGCTGCGGTCCTGCAGAAGAAATGCGGCCACAAGCTGGTGATCCTGTGACGGCCTTTGGCCGGACTATGCGGTAAAAACACCCCTCTGCCTGCGCGCAGTGCGCAGGCAGAGGGGCGTTTTATCTGTTTTCGGCCGCGGCGTTATGGCTGCGGATCTTCCGGGACCTGGGACTCCTCCGGTCGGAACACAAACGCGCCTTGGGCGCCGTCCCAGTACCATACCATCAGTATGTCGCCCTCAAAGAGCATGGACACATCGCTGCAGCCGTCCCCGTTCCGGTCGGCGAAATCGACATACCGGAACGCTTCCTGCGCATCGCCCGGAAAGGGGCCGGGATAGTCTACACCGCCGCAGGGGGTCTGCTCCCGGGTGTCATAGTAAAAGCTGGCCCCGTCCTGGTGAACGCATACCAGCACCGGGGTGTCCTCGCCGCTGCGGGTGATGATGCCGCTGCCCTGGACGGTCCCCCGGGTGCGCCAATCCTCGCCGGGTACCTCCTCCTGGGACTGCCGGGTGCAGGCGGCGGCGCTCAGGCTTACCAATAGTCCCAGCAGCAGCGCCATAAGGCGTTTCCCCATCTTCATGCCGCCCCTCGCTTACTGGCTGTTTGCCTGGCGCAGGTAGGTGTCGTTTTCCCCGCCCCACCAGAAGGTGTCCTTCTCGGCGGGGGTGTGCATGTCATAGGTGACGCCTTCAAAGTCGCTGGAGTGGGCATAATACTGGTCCGCGTCATTGGGATCCTGCTCCAGCTGGCCGCGGTCCACAGTGGAAAAGTCCTCCCCGGCCTCACTGCGCTCACCCAGACCCCACTGGCCGTCGGAGAGGATAACGATGCAGCTGAGGCCGTCTTTTTCGCCGTCCAGGTACCACACATCGGCGATGTCGGCGAAGGCTTCGTCTGCACCGTCGGTGCCGGAGCTGCTGATGACGTAGGTACCCAAAGACTCGATGGCCAGCTCGGTGGTGCTGCCTTGGGCCAGATAAGCGCATCCGTCGTGCTCGTTGAAGAAGTACAGCTTGCCGTATTCCTCGATGACCTGGGCGCTGCCGCTGGCTGTGATCTCGCCGGCCTTGTAGAAGGTGAAGTACATGCCGCCGTCAGCGGCGCTGACCTCCAGGGTGTCGCATTTGGCGCCGCTGGCGCCTTCCCAAACGCCGTAGTATTCGCCATAGGCGGAGGCGCCGGCGGCGCTGTTATAGACGGCGCCCTCAATGACGGGCGGAGCCGTCTGGATGGGATCGGTGTTGTCGTTTTTGTCACTGTCGCTATTGCCGCCGCCGCAGGCGGTCAGTCCCAGGCACATGGCCAGAGCCAGCACGAGCGCCGCCAAAATTTTTCCGTATTTCATAAAAACATCCCCCTTGCTTTCGGATTCCTGCCGCACCGCCCTTTCATCGGCGATGAAAAAGCTCTGCATTGCAGTCATTGTACGGCGGAACATTCCGCATTTCCATTAACCAGTGGTTAGTATTTGCCGCGCCGGCCGGCTCGGTGCAGCCTGCCGCACCGTCGCCTGTTTCCCGCCCCGCAACGGCGGGTTGCTTGCCCCGGGGCGCACCGTGTGGTAAAATGGTCAAAAAGAAAGGGGCTGAAATTATGACGACCCAAGAGATCATCCATACCCTCCGCAGCAAAGCGGGGCTTTCCCAGGAGGAGCTGGCCGAGAAGGTCCATGTCACCCGCCAGGCCGTGTCCCGTTGGGAGACCGGCGACACCGTCCCGGGGATAGACACCCTGAAGCTGCTGTCCACCCTGTTTGACGTGTCCATCAATACGCTCCTGGGCGCGCCGCAGACGCTGGTCTGCCAGTGCTGCGGGATGCCGCTGGAGGATGGCACCACCAGCCGGGAAAAGGACGGCACATTCAACGAGGATTACTGCAAGTGGTGCTACGCAGACGGCAAATTCACCTATACCCGCATGGAGGACCTGGTGGATTTCTGCGTGGAGCACTTTACCGGGGATGCCTGCACCCCGGACCAGATGCGCGCCTATATGAACGAAAAGCTGCCCCGTCTGAAGTATTGGCGCAGACAAACCCCCTGACCCGCCAGGCCACATTTTCGTTCTCCCCGTAGGGGCCGATGCCCACATCGGCCCGAGCCGGGCTTGCACAAGTCCCTGTGCTCCCCGTAGGGGCGGGGTTCTACCCCGCCCGTTTGCGCACCCCCGCCCTACAGAACACCCTGTAGGGCGGCACCCATGTGTGCCGCCGCGCTCCGCACTCCCCGCAAACCCCTGTCATTGCGAGCCAGTGACCGACGTCACTGGTGTGGCAATCCGTAATATCCCTGCCCCATACCGCCCCCACCGGGGCGGTTTTTTGCTGCATAAATTATGCAAAAATGACAAAATTCCCACTTCGACGCGCAAAAAATATACAAATCGGTTACAGATGCCGGAAAACTGTTTCCACCCCCCTGCCGCTTATGGTATACTGAGCCACACAGGCGGTGATATTTCGTGATGCTCTATCTACAGCTGCTCCCGTCCCCCTCGGACAAGGATAAATTCGAGCAGCTCTACACCCTCTACCGGGGGCTGATGTTCTATGTAGCCCGGCGCATTTTGCCCGGCGAGGCGGACGCGGAGGACGCGGTCCACCAGGCATTTGTGTCCATAATAGAAAATTTGAAAAAAATTTCTGAAGTCAGGTGTCCAAAAACCCGTTCCTACGTCGTTATCATAACAGAGCGCAAAGCCATCGACATACTCCGCAGCCGTTCCCGGCTCAGTCCGGAGGCGTTTGAGGAGCGCACCTATGGCGTGGAGCTGCCCCTCCCGGGGGATGGCGGCCTGGCGGATGCCATGTCCCGGCTGCCGGCGGCCTATCGGCAGGTGCTGCTCCTGCGGTATTACCACGGCTATACCGTCCGGGAGATGGCCCCCATGCTGGGCAGAAAGCCCGGCGCGGTGCAGAAGCTGCTCACCCGGGCCAAGGCGGCTCTGCGCAAAAAACTGGAACAGGAGGATGAACCCCATGGGAAAGCAACCGTATTTTGATGACGCGGCGCTGCAGGCCGCGGCGACGCTGACGGCGGAGTCTCTGCTCTCGTCCCTCCCCGCCCCGTCGTCCTGCCAACATGCGTTTTCGGAGCTGTTCCTTGAGAAAATGAGGAGGCTGCGCCGCAGATACAGCTGGAAAAAGGCCAGGCGCACCGCTGGGCGTTATGCCGCCGCCGTCCTGCTCACCGTCTCCCTGACCCTTGGTGCGATCATGGCCGTCAGTCCCCAGGCGAGAGCCGGCATCATGCAGTGGGTGCGTGAAAAGCAGGAAAACAGCATAATTTATCGCTTTTATAAGGAGCAGACGCAAGCCCACCTACCCCTGTACCGGCCGACATGGATCCCGGAGGGGATGAAGCAAGAGAAGTTCCATTACAATGGATTGTCATATTTTGCATTTTATTACAACGATGAAACGGAACAAGGCTTTTCAATTGATTATAGCTACATGGATGACAGTTCGATTCCAGTGGTGACTCCCGAGGAGGGCTGCACCATCATCCATACGGAGGTCAACGGCTGCCCCGCGGACTTCTACCAAATGCCCGATGATCGGGGCGGCAATGTGCTGGTCATCCTGGATGAAGAGTCCAATATCGTGTTTGGAATTGCAGGCAACATAGATAGAGACAGCATTTTCAACATAGCTGAGCATATTGTTTTGGATAAAACGACAAAAAACTAAAAATTTCATGGTAAGTGTCCCAAATCGACCTCTTTCTCCGTTATATATACAGACCCGCAAAAAATAACGGAGAGAAAGGAGGTAGAAAGGATGAAAAGAAGATTTGCGGCGGCGCTTATGGCCTGTCTCATGGCCGTGGCGCTGGTGGTTCCGGCCAACGCGGTGCAGACCCGCGCGGCCAAGTCCGGACCCAGGCTATATTTTACGGGTACGACGGCGACCTGTGAGTTCGTTCACACAAAGGTGGGTGCATCCATCGGCGCCACCATGGAACTGTGGTGTGGAAACGCTCCGGAAGCGATTTGGACAGGAAGAGACAAAAACACACTGGATATGTCCAAGACCCACACCGTGCGGAAAGGACAGACCTACACGCTGAAGGTTTTCTGCACAGTCAACGGTGAGACCACAAAGCTTCCTCCCATCACCAAAACCTGCCCGTAAGCAGCCTCCAAGAACCACAAACACCAACGACATAAAAAGAAAGGATGGACACCATGAAAAAACGCATGATCTCTTTGGTGCTGGCGCTTGCCATGTGCCTGTCCCTGTGTACGACCGTGTTTGCAGACCCGGGTGCGTCTGTTGAAGAGAAAAAGTCGTATCTCTTGAACACTTGCAATATTCCCGCTGACTTTTTAGACTCGGCAACAAGTGACACTATTTCAAATCTCTATGAGGATGCCACAAAAAATTACATAACGGTTTCTTCGTATGAGGTGGAAACAAAAAGTATGCTTCAGCAGGAGCAAGAGGTTTCTCCTTTGGGAAATATTCCTACGAAGGATATGAAGTTGAGAACCTTGGTTACAAAGGTGTTTGACAGAAGCAACAAGTTCCTGCGCCTTGCTGTGTATGTAAATTTTGAGTGGCTTAATAAGGCCCCGTTTTGGAGATTAGCGGATGACGGCATTACCGTGAACTGGAATGATGATATTTTAGAATATGATGGGCAGAGTGGCTTTTATTTTAAACTGTACTATAAAACGGATACAAGCAAGGATTGGATTAGATATTATTCTCAATATAGCCCTACAAAGCCTGTTCAGGGAGGCCTTGGCGTTATATTTGATTTGCACAATGATTACCAAACCTACCTAAAAGGAGAAATGTGTATACCCCTTTATACCATTGAAGAAGATGAATATGGCAGCGGCAGAAGAACAACAATTAATAGTAATTATGCGCACACATATGTAGTTCCCAATATATCTCTTTCTCTTGTTGCGACAAATCCTGGCATTGATTTTTCGACTACCCTTGGGCGGGATTTCTGCTCAAGTTCGGCAACTGTCACTCTCGCATAATATTGGTGGGCATGTAAATTAGAAGGAGGCGATTTCGTGAAAGCAAAACCCGCATTTTATTTAGGCCTCGTAATAGCAGGAAGCGCATTGCTGGGTATCGGAGAATTATTTACTATATTTGGAGTAGTTATGACAGCGCTGGGACTTTTCCTGCTGCTTCTAGAGGCGATCAAGGAGTAACCGGGCCCAAGGGAGCAAACAGTTTGATTCAGTGGGGCTTATCCCCATGGCCAAGACGCATCCTTATGGACTTGAGCAGCTTCATAAAAAAGATGGGCCATGGCAAATCCAAAAATCTGCAGGAATAACGCGAAATACCCGCTGCCCACTGATTTTTACCCCCTCAAGGGAGCAATGCCCGGCGTTGCTCCCTTGAGGACACACCTATTGTTACATGAAAGGAGATCCCTATGAGATTAGCCGACAAGCTGCTCCTCTGTGCCGCGGGTATTTACACGGCCCTGCAATGCGCCCGCATTCTGAATCATTTTTATGCCTGGTTTTTTATGGAATACTTTTTTATCGGCATTTTCCTCCTCCTGGCTGCCATCGAGTATGGTAAGCTGCTCCGCGCCCATTTCAAAAAGAAGCGCAAAAATAACGAAACCACTCCCTGAGCCTTTGCTCCGGTAGGGCCCACGCCTCGCCGTGCACCCAAACACACGATGCAGAAAGGAGAATTTACCATGAAAACGCTGAAAAAACATTGGAAATGGGCCCTTGTGGCCGCCATCGTGGTGCTGCTGACAGCGATTTTTGCCACCTGGCGTCCCGTGAAGTATCCCGCCACCCAGGCGTATGTGGTCGGCAGCAGCAACTGCCGGGGCCAGGTGGACACGGCGCAGTTCCTGGAGAAGGGCGACGCCTTTGCCATCGCCGCGGATGAAAACGGCTGGGCCGTGTTCAAAAACCCCACCAAGGCCCTCCAGGCCCTGCGCGCGCACTATGGCCAGGGCATTTGGCTCATCCAAAAGGAGCTGCATATGCTGCCCCTCACCCCCTATACCTATTATCCCTACGCCATGAACGGCTGGGCGCCCACCGGCGGCACGGCCGAGGCCCGGGAGCAGGCGGAATTTGTCACACGCTTTATTGATATTTACGAAAACAGCTTCCGGCACTGACCCCTGTTTTTTCAGAAAGGAGCGCTCCGTATGAAAGAGAAAGGAAACCGCCCCCACATTCTGCGCGCCCAAAGGGAGGTGCCGCCATGCAGCTGAGTAAGAAAGAGATCGTCACGGCGTCCTTCTGCGTCGCGGCCTATGTATTCCTGGCCGTCCTGATCCTTTGGGGCAGCCTGTGGAGCATCACCGTCTCCTGCGTGGGGATCGGCGTGTTTACCAACGCGGTCACATCCCTGTATTTCGCCCGCTTTGCGGGGAAAAAGAGCGCCGTGCTGGTGTCGGCCTTTGCCCTGCTGGTGAATACCGCCTTCTTGATCCTCCGCGTCCGGGGGATCTACCTGCCCCACGCCGATGACCCGTCCATAGCGGAGCAGGTGGCCGCGCTGCTTCTGATCGCTTGCAGCGGCGCGTGGCTTTATAAAAGCATCCGGCGGTATAAGCGCTCGTAGCCCCGCGTTTGCCCCCTGATCCGAAAGAGAAAACTAAGGAGGACCCCCTATGAACGCCCGATTGAAGACCCTGCTCATCCTGGCCGCCTCCCTGTGCGCCTGCCTGCTGGCCGCCTTGGCGTATGCCTATATTCTGCAGCTCCACGGCTGGTATCACGGCGCCCCGGAGGAGGGCATCGCCCGGTACGCCGGCGTCCGGCAGGAGGATGTGCGCCTGCGCGTCACCCAGCAGGAGGAGGGCTATCTGTATACCATTTGGGAAAATACCGCCACCGGCGAGGTATCCATGACGTTTCTTGCCCAGCAGAAAAGGCTGGGCCGCAGCTACCTCCGCCCCAGGGGCGCGGCGTCCCTCAGTGCCAAGGGCACCGTATTTGAGATCTATCAGACCGGCGACGGCGGCGACAGGCTCCAAAAGAGCCTCATCATCGTTGCCTGCGATAACCGCAGCGGCGTCCTGGACCGCTGCGAGCTGACCTATACCCAGCGCGGCGCCAACGGCACCGCCCGCGACCGCACGGAGACCGTTTCCGTAACGGGCCCGTTCCTGCTGCGCGCCCAGTGGCTCCCGGGGGATGTGTACTGCGCCGGCGTGGCCATTGACCGGCAGGGTGCCGTGGCCGCCCGTTACGGCACCTGGACGGAGCCCGCCCGCCTCTCCGGCTGAACCAGGAGGATTTTATGAAAAAAATAGATGTCGCCATTTCCGTTGTGGCAGGACTTGTCCTGGGATATGGCGTGTATTACTATGCGCTCATGGAGCTGGCAACGGATTTCTTCTACAGTGAAAACCTATCCTATCCCTTTATCTGCATCGTCTTGCTGATAGCATCCATCAGCGCGTGCATTTGCCTGTTCTGTTGGCTTCTGCTGCGCGGGGTCCCCAAATGGCTGAAGGCAGAGCTCACGGTCTGCTATTTTGTGATCGTTGCCTTTTGCCTGTTTTGCCGCCGGACTGCGGAGAGCGTGTTTGTTTGGAACCCGCTGGCATCTATTGCGGACCTGAAGGAACCGGAAATGCTTTTTCAGAGCGTGCTGAATTTCGCCCTGTTTTGGCCTCTGGGCTGGTATTTTTCCAAAAGAATGCCGGCGAAAAAGGCCCTTCTATGGGGGGCTGGGATCTCCCTGGCGTTAGAGCTATTGCAGTGGCTCCTGCGCCGGGGCTATTTTGACTCGTTGGATGCTCTGCTGTATTGGGCCGGCATAGCTGTTGGCTACGGGCAGGCCAAGCTCTTTGACAGAGCATTTTCGAATAGAAAACTGAGGAGACAGCAGAGTAGCAGCCCAAAACAGCAATAGGAGTTCTCGCAATTACGAGAACTCCTATTTGTTATTTTTGTGATGGATTTTAAGTGCTCCGGGCGGCCAGCCCTTATTCCTGCGCCGTCGCCGCTGCCTGCGCTGGGGCGTTGAAGGGCGCCGTCAGCACCTGGGGCTTGCGGAGAATGCGCCGAAAATCGTGGCAGAAGGCGGCGTATTCATAGCCGGTGCAGATGCGCTCGTCCATAACGATGCCCAGGGGCATCATCTTCCGGCTCAGGTCCCCGGCCATGTAGTTGGGCACGGGCTTGCCCATGCACACAAACACGCTGGTGGTGCCGAATTCGTAGCAGTGGTGGTGGATGAAGCTGGTCTTGATGGAGGCCAGGTTGGTGATAAACAGGCTGGTGTGGAAGGGGGAGAGCTCGATGATCTTCCGGGGCAGCAGCCCGTGCCTGTCCAGGAAATAGGCCAGTCCGATGACGAACCGGGGCAGCCCCGGCACGGAGAACATGAACCGTGCGAAATGGTCGGTGCTGTTGCTCTGCTCCGTTTTCTCGTTGGCGGCGATGGCGCTTTTGATCTTCTCATTCACGGTGAACACCGTGTCCTCCGGCTCCAGATAGACCTTCAGTGTGGTCTCGCTGGGGGAGCCGTCCGCCAGCTTTTTCATGATGACGAAGGACACGCAGAAGTGGTTGCGCTTGTAAATTTTGCGGTTCATCACAAAGTAGTTCAGCTTGGGATTCTCCAGGGAGGCCTTGTAGTAGGCGGAGATGATCACGCTCATGTGGTTGAGCCGCACCCCCTGGCGCCGCTGGTCGCGGATGAACTCCTTGATGACCTCCTCGTCAATGTTTTCCGTAATGGTGTTCCAGGCGTCATACCGCTTGGGCATGATGTAGGGAATGGCCGCCACCAGGGGCGGCAGGTTTTTCACGCGGGTACCGTCGGGACGCATAGGCTGTTCCCCCTTTTTATGATTGTAACCAGTATACAGGAAATTTATGGGAATGGCAACAGCCGTACCGCATTTTTCCCGCCGCTTCGGCAAATTGCGGCAGGATTGACGCTATTTTCTGCCCGGTTCGGCGTCTCTGCGCTTGTTGTAGAAGAACATCCCCACCCCTGCGCCGCAGATGAGCACATAGCCTACCACGCTCCGGCCGTCCGGGATCTGCCGGAAGAACAGGTAGCCGAGCCCGGCGGCAAAGAGGATCTGGGAGTAGTCGTATACGCTGATCTCCTTGGCCGGGGCCAGGAGATAGGCCTGGGTGATGCCAAACTGCCCCACGCAGGCGCTGCATCCGCACAGCAGCAGCATCAGCACCTGGTGCCCCGTCAGCTGCACGGGACTGAGCAGGAAGAACGGCAGGGTCAGCAGCGATGAAAACAGGGAGAAGTAAAACACGATCCGCAGGCTGTTTTCGCCCCGGCTGCCCAGCTTGCGCACAAAGGTGTAGGCCAGGCCCGCCGCCGCGCCGCTGATGAACCCCGCCAGGGACGGCACAAAGGGGGCCCCATCAAAGCCGGGCTTGATGATGAGCACGCTGCCCAGCAGAGCCGTCAGCACGCCGCCGATCTGCACAGCGGTGGGCTTTTCCCGCAGCAGAAAGATGGAGAAGATGATGGCAAAGAAGGGCGAGAGCTTGTTGAGCATGTTGGCGTCTGCCAGCACCAGGCGGTCCACTGCGTAAAAGTTCAGCAGCAGCCCGATGGTGCCGAACACCGCCCGCCCGGCGATGAACGGCCAGCTGCCCTTTTCCGGTTTCAGCGGCACCCGCTTCACTGCCAGCAGCACGCCCACCACGGCCAGGGCCACAATGTTGCGGAAGAAGGCCTTTTCTGCCGTGGGCACATCCCCGGCCAGCCGGACGAATACCGACATCATGGAAAAGCCGAAGGCGGCGAACAGTATACAGATGATCCCCTTGACCCGGGGGCTGATTTTCTTCATTTGGTTCCCACTCCTTTGATCGTAAAAAACAGGAAAGCACCCCGGGCGGGATGCTTCCTGAGCGATTCAGCGTATTGTCCCGGCCGGCAGATAAGCGGGGTCATCCATGTACCGCTCCAGCACGGCAAAGACCAGCACCGTCAGCATCGCGCTGGGCAGGGGGCAGAACAGCCCCGGGTTGGTCAGGGAAGCCATCTGCATGCCCAGATAGAACAGCCCCGCCAAGTGGGCCGCCTCGCCGCCGCGCAGCAGCAGGCGCACCCGCTCCCACAGCAGCAGGCCGTAGGCCGCCAGCCCCACCAGGCCCATGCTGCCCAAAACCTGCAGCAGGGAGTTGTGGTAAAACACCATGCTCCCCGGCACGCCGGTAAAGATGTCCTGGTTTTTCTGATTGCCCAGGCCGATGCCGAACACCGGGTGCTGCAGAAAGTCCTGCTGCCCCCGGGCCAGCAGGGCCCACCGGGACTCATTGGGATCGATGAAGAAATCCATCTCTCCCCTGCACCCAAAGAAAAGCTCATAGATCTGCTGGCCGAACAGCAGCACCGCCACGGCGGCGGTCACCAGCACGGCAAAGAATGACCACAGAGGCAGCTTTTTCCACCGCACCAGGTACAGCATGCCCAGCAGCATCATCACCGAGCCGAACAGCAGCGCCGTGCGGCTGCCGGTGAAAAAGAGCGCCAGGGCCCACAGCAGTACGCTGGCCAGATGCAGCCGACTCCGGCGCGCCATGTAGAAGGCCGCCGGCAGAGTGGCCACCAAAATGGTGGCCGCAAAATTCCGGAACAGGATCGGCGGGATCTCCCATTTTTCGGCAAACTCCGCCCAGTGGTCCATGTAAAAGCACCCGATGGCCAGCACCATGGCCAGTCCCAGGGTGTACAGCATCTGCATCAGCCGCTGCAGCAGGTCGTACAGCCTGGGCGCGGCCAGGTCGGAGCGCAGCAGCACATAGGTTATCAGCAGTCCCAGGCCCAGGCCCAGGTTGTAGTACAGCGACAGGGGGGAGAAGTACTCCTTGGCGGGGATAGCGCCCAGGCCGCCCAGCAGCGTGGCAATAGACACCGCTGCCAGCCCCGGCCCGCTGCGGCCCACCGTGATGGGCGCCCGCCACCGGAAAAAGTGCACCAGCAGCCCGCCGATAGGCAGCACCGCCAGGGGCGCGCATGGCAGGAAAACCGCCAGGGAATCATACTTCAGCGTAGACAGCAGGAAGATCATCAGAAACGGCGTCGCCGCCGCCAAAATATCCCGGCAGAACATCAGCATCCACCCGCACAGAAGGGCCAGCCCCACCGTGGACGGCACCACGTTCCCCGTGAACATGGACACCGCCGTGACAGCCAGGGTCACAGGGAAGTAGTAACGGCTGTTCCAAAAGGATTCAGTTGTATCGGTAATGCGGCCCACTAAGGAGCCGACAGAAGATTGTGACATAAGACAAACAGGTCTCACTTTCTATCATCCGGCCGAAAACCGGCAATATAACACAGTAGAGTATCTTTAACCATATCATTTTGCGGCGCAGAAGTCAATTATTTTCTGCATTGCTCCGTTTTGGGCGCACAACTGTTTCTCTGATAGAGGCAGATATAGCTGCCGGTGGCCGCTCATAAATTTAATAGTCACTCATAAACTGACCCATATCTTCCGCCGCCCCTGTATCTGCTCTATAATGAGCGCAGCGAATGAGCGATAAAGCTCAGGATATAAGGAGGACCATATCATGCTGAATGAAAATGTTGTGAAGCTGCTCAAAAGCAGCATGTGGGATTTGGCTACCTGCGCCCAGGGTGAGCCCAATGTGGTGCCCGTTGCCTTCAAGGATGTGACTCCTGACGGCAAGCTGGTGGTGGGCGATGTATTCCTGGATACGACCCTGAAAAACATTGCGGCGAATAACGGCAAGATCGCCATTTCCGTCTACGATGCCCAGAATCTGGAGGGCTACCAGGTGAAGGGTACGGCCCGGTATGTTACCGAAGGTGAAGTGGTCACGACTTTTAAGGCCATGGTGGAGCAGATGTTCGGCGGCGCCGCCACCGCCAAGGGCGCGCTTGTCATTACCCCGGAGAAGGTCATCGTTACCACTCCCGGCGCGGACAACAAGAAAGAGCTGTAAAACAGATGAGCGGGCGCGCAAATGCACCCGCTCATAAATTTCATAGCAACTTGCTTCTGCCGGTATATCCCGCTATAATGGAGAAAACCAAAAGCGAGGTAGAAGACCATGTATCAAAGAAAGCTGGAAAAGGACATCCGCTGCCCGCTGGAATACGGCATGGAGCTGTTCGGCGGAAAGTGGAACTCCCGCATTATCTGCGTGCTGGCGGCGTTGGGGACCCTGCGCTACAGCGAGCTGCGCCGGGAGATGGGCAACATCACCGACGCGGTGCTGGCCTCCACCCTGAAGGGCCTCCTGTCCAGCGGCATTGTGGAGCGCCGCTCCTATGACGAGATCCCGCCCCGGGTGGAGTACACCCTGACGGAAAAAGGTGCCTCCGTGGTGCCGATCCTGCAGAGCATCTGCCAATGGGCAGGTGCGTTTTATAAGGACGAGGGCGATGCGCCCATGATCCAGTGCCAAAAATGCGACCATCGCTGAGAAAAGGAGCCATTTATCATGCAAACCATCAAGAAAAACCTGCCGGGAATTGCCGTGTGTCTTGCCATTGCCATTCCGTCATGGCTGCTGGGCAAGCTGGTGCCGGTCATCGGCGGGCCGGTTTTCTCCATCCTCCTGGGCATGGTCATTGCCCTGCTGTGGACGCCGGGGGCCGTCTGTAAGCCGGGCGTCGGCTTTACCTCCAAGAAGATCCTGCAGGCCGCCGTGGTGCTGCTGGGCTTCGGGCTGAATCTGAATGTGGTGCTGCAAACCGGAAAGCAGTCCCTGCCCATCATCGTCTGCACCATCACCACGTCGCTGCTGGTGGCCTACGCGATGCATAAGCTGCTGCATATTGACGGGGATATCAGCACCCTCATCGGTGTAGGCTCCTCCATCTGCGGCGGCAGCGCCATTGCCGCCACGGCGCCGGTGATCCACGCGGATGATGAAAAAGTCGCCCAGGCCATCTCGGTCATCTTCTTTTTCAATGTGCTGGCGGCGCTGCTGTTTCCCCTGCTGGGCCAGGCCATCGGCTTTGATACTACCTCCGGCGAGGCCTTCGGCATCTTTGCCGGTACGGCGGTGAACGACACCTCCTCCGTTACGGCGGCAGCCTCCACCTGGGACAGCATGTGGGGTCTGGGCAGCCAGACCCTGGATAAAGCCGTGACCGTCAAGCTCACCCGCACCCTGGCCATCATCCCCATCACCCTGGTGCTGTCGCTGATGCAGGCGAAGAAGGCCGGAAATGCCAAGGGCGGCTTCCGCCTGAAAAATGCCTTCCCCATGTTCATTCTGTGGTTCATCTGCGCATCGGTGGTCACCACCCTCTGCACCACCTTTGGCGTGCCTGCGGCGGTATTTAAGCCGCTGAAGGAGCTGAGCAAGTTCTTCATCGTCATGGCTATGGCGGCCATCGGGCTGAACAGCAATCTCATCAAGCTGGTGAAAAACGGCGGCAAGCCCCTGCTGCTGGGTGCCTGCTGCTGGCTGGGCATCACCGCCGTCAGCCTGCTGATGCAGCATGTGATGGGCCTCTGGTGATGCGGCATAAAGACGCCGACCTGCTGGCATCCATGCCGGTGCCAAAGGCGTTTTTCAGGCTGGCGATCCCAGCGGTGGCCGCGCAGCTTATCAATGTCCTGTATAATTTGGTGGATAAGATGTTTATCGGCCATATCCCGGCGGTAGGCAAGCAGGCACTGGCCGGGGTTGGCGTGACCACACCGGTGATCCTGGCCATCTCCGCTTTTGCGGCGCTGGTCAGCATGGGCGGCGCGCCCAAGGCATCTATTTTGCTTGGAAAAGGGGAAACCGAGCAGGCGGAAAAGGTCATGGGCAGCTGCACCTGGATGCTGCTTTTGCTCTCCGCGCTTCTGACCGGTATCATGCTGGCCCTTGGCCGGCCGATCCTGCTGCTGTTTGGCGCCAGCGCCGATACCATCTCTTTCGCGGCAGACTACATGGGCATCTATTGCTTCGGCACGCTGTTTACCCAACTGACATTAGGGCTGAACGCCTTCATTATGAACGAGTACGAGTTCAAGGTGGTGTGGGCACTGTCGGAGCTGGGCAACGTCAAGTGGTGGCACCGGAATATTTCCAGACTGGGCTTCCAGATTAACGGGCCCGTTCACGCCTATCCCGACATCATCGTGATGCTCCACAGTGGGAAGATTTTGATGGTAGAGACCAAGGGCGACCACCTGGACAACGATGAATCTAAGGAAAAAGCCAAAATCGGCGACCAGTGGGCGAAGCTGGCCGGAAAACAGTACAAGTATTACATGGTGTTTGAGACCAAGCAGCCGGACTATCCGGGAGCGTATTCCCTGGAGCGGTTTATGGAGATTGTGAAGGGGTTATAATATTCACTTTAGCATTAGGAGGATAGACAATGGCAAAAATAATTTCTTTTTTCAACCACAAAGGTGGAGTTAGCAAAACAACTACAGCTTATCACGTAGCATGGATGCTTTCGGACAAAGGATACAAAGTCCTAATGGTAGATACCGATTCTCAGTGTAATCTCACAGGTCTATCTTGCAGTTATGATGGTAAATCACAATGGATGAGTTCAGCTATCATATATTGTGTCGTCATCCATAACGCCTAACATCAGCGGCCATGCTGTGATCGTCCATTTGGGCTTGCGGTACTCTCCTTTATGCATGTAAGCTCTGGCATAACCTTCTCGGATAAAAAGATTTTCGTAGGTAACGGAGTCTCTTCCCGGGTACAAGCGATGGGCCGTTTGGCGGAGTGCCTTCGATGTTTTTTCTTCTGTGTTCCGGTAGATTTCCCGAAGCTCCTCCGAACTAAAATGCGGAGTATCTTTGTTATATTCAATCCTCACGAGATCACCTCTGTTTATCAAAATAGCCGGAGCAGCAAGGAGCTGCTCCGGCTGTTCCCAGAATGGCAGTAGAAGACGATACTCTATGGCAAGAGAATGGTATCATAATCACTACAGACGGGAGACAAGAGGGCTTGGGATTAGTACATGCCATTCATTTCGGGATTAACGGGTGCGGGAGTGGGCGGCTCCGGCTTGTCTGCTACCAGCGCTTCAGTCGTCAAAGCCATAGCAGAAACGGAAACAGCGTTCTCCAGCGCGGAACGAGTAACCTTTGCGGGGTCGATAATGCCGCAGGCGACCATATCGCAATACTCTTCCTTATATGCGTCGAAGCCGTAGCCGGTTTTCCCGGAGGTTCTTACCTTCTCCAGAACCACGGAACCATCCATACCGGCATTGGCCGCAATCTGACGAATGGGAGCCTCCAAAGCCTTGGCAACGATCTGGATGCCAGTCTTTTCATCGCCCTCGGCGGTTTCCAGCAGTGCTTCCACGGCAGGGATCACATTGACAAAGATGGTGCCGCCACCGGCTACGATGCCCTCTTCAACAGCGGCACGGGTCGCATTCAGAGCATCTTCGATCCGCAGCTTCTTTTCCTTCATCTCGGTCTCGGTGGCTGCACCGACGCGGATCACAGCGACGCCGCCGGCCAGCTTTGCCAGACGCTCCTGCAGCTTTTCTTTATCGTAATCGCTGGTGGTGTTGGCAATCTGAGCCCGGATCTGGCTGATACGGTCCTTGATCTCCTGTGCGTCACCGGCACCGTCCACGATCGTAGTAGTTTCCTTGGTAACCTTCACCTGACGAGCATGTCCCAACATACTGAAATCGGCATTCTTCAGTTCCAGACCGACCTCCTCGGAAATCACAGTGCCGCCGGTCAGGACAGCGATATCCTGCAGCATTTCCTTGCGGCGGTCACCGAAGCCGGGAGCCTTCACGCAGACCACGTTCAGCGTGCCGCGCAGTCGGTTGACAATCAAGGTGCTCAGCGCTTCGCCTTCCACATCTTCAGCGATGATGACCAGCTTCTTGCCGGATTTCATGGTGGTTTCCAGCAGAGGGAGAATATCCGTGATCACTGAGATCTTCTTATCCGTGATCAGCAGGTAGGCGTCATCAATGATTGCTTCCATCTTTTCGGTATTGGTGACCATGTAAGGGGAAATATATCCGTGGTCAAACTGCATACCTTCCACGACCTCACTGTAGGTTTCAGAGGTCTTGGACTCCTCGATGGTGATGACGCCATCGGCAGTGACCTTCTCCATTGCGTCAGCGATCAGACCTCCGATGGTATCATCACCGGAAGAAACCGCACCAACTCGGGCAATGTCGCTGGAACCGCTAACAGCCTTGGACTGATTCTTGATTTCGGCAACAGCGGCATCCATAGCCTTTGCCATGCCCTTTTTCATGACCATGGGATTGGCTCCAGCGGCCAGATTTTTCAGGCCTTCGCGGATCATGGACTGTGCCAGCAGAGTTGCAGTGGTGGTGCCGTCGCCGGCCACATCGTTGGTCTTGGTGGAAACTTCCTTTACCAGTTGAGCACCCATGTTCTCAAAGGGATCCTCCAGTTCGATCTCCTTTGCGATGGTCACGCCGTCGTTGGTGATCAGCGGTGCGCCATACTTCTTGTCCAGAACAACATTGCGGCCCTTAGGACCGAGCGTGACTTTTACGGTATCAGCAAGCGCGTTGACGCCGTTTTCCAAGGACTTGCGGGCTTCATCGCCCCGAATAATCATTTTAGACATCGTGATATCTCCTTACGTCTCTGTTATTACTCAATGATTGCCAGAATATCGCCTGCGTTGACGATGGTGTACTCTTCATCGCCAACTTTGATCTCAGTTCCGGCATACTTGCCTACCAGAACCTGATCGCCAACCTTGACAGAAACGGGTTCGCCATTCTTGCCGGGGCCAACAGCGGTCACAGTCGCGACCTGGGGTTTTTCCTGTGTTGAAGCGGTAAGGATGATCCCTCCCTGCGTTTTCTCTTCCGGCTTGGCGTACTGGACAACAACGCGGTCAGCCAAAGGGTTAATAGTCATGTGTGATTGCCTCCTATCTTGGTTTTAACGGATTCATGTTAATCTTCGATTGCGATCAGGTTTCGAGATTCGATCTGAGGTACGGGAATTTCCTTCTGGATGATCAGATACAGGGTGCCGTTTTCATACTTTGCATGGATGTCCTCCTGGCGAACCTTTTCGCCGACATAGAAGCTTCTCTGCATGGTACCGACGAAGCGCTCACGGCGAAGGTATCTGAATTTTTCTCCTTCGGGAACGGGATCCTGTTCGACGATGGCGCTGATGACAAGGTTGCCGTTCTTCAGTTCAATGGTCAGGTTCTCTTTTTTGATACCGGCAAGATCAATGGCAACCTCGTATCGGGTTTCTGTCTCGCGGATATCGGTTCGCATAAGCCCGGAACTGTTGTGATTTCCAAAAGCGGAATCGGCGAGTTCTTCAAACATGCTTCTTGCGAGGGTGTACGGTGTTAACATAGATAAGACTCCTTCCGGTCGCTATAGGCGATCTGTTTTGATGTTCCTATTATACCACCATTTTTAGCACTCGCAATGGGTGAGTGCTAAATTATTGTATCAAGTTTATTATTTATAATAAAAATAATTTATTAAATAATTGAAATCGTCTTGTTGTGAACTGGTTTCTATGTTATATTTGATAGCGCAGTCATTTCTTTTGAAGGAGGAGGGCTATGAACACATTTCAGATTCAATGCTTTCTGGCCGTAGCCAATTCGCTGAGCTTTGCACGTGCCGCAGAGCAAATGAGTGTGTCTCAACCTGCCATCACCCATCAGATACAGACACTGGAAAACGAACTGAACACAAAGTTGTTCAGGCGATCCACCCGGCTGGTTGAATTGACATTGGATGGGCAGGCGTTTATTTCTTATGCGCAGAAAATGATAGAAACAGAGCAACAGGCGAAGATGCGTTTTGGAGATCCGAAGGGCCACTCCTTTGAACTATTGTCCATCGGAACTGGCAGCCACACTCTTTTTTCGGATATGGTGCCAATTCTGGCAGAACTGGCAAACCACCATCCGAACCTGCATCCAAAACTGTTTGTTGCAACCCATGAAAGGCTATTTCACATGTTGGACAACGATTCCGTACGTGTGGCATTCAGTTTTCAGGATATTATTCCCAAGCGAGAACATATGGTTTTTGCTCCGCTTTGCAAAACAAGCATTGTCTGTCTCGGAAAACCGGGACTCTATAAAGAGCCGGAACAGAGTCTTTCTGCCGAACAGCTTTCACAGCAAGCCATAATCATTCATGACCCGGTTTTCTTGTCATCGGAAGTTTTGAGCCTGCAAATGGAACTGATCAGGAATCGAAACCGAAGCAACATTCATTTCTCCGATTCCGTTGCCGGTGCGATTACCCTGGCGCGTGCTGGATATGGTCTTGCCCTGGTTCCAGAAATCTATGCCCATAACTGTGATGATCTGGCCTTGTATCGACTGTCGGGGGTTCCAGAACTGACCTTCGGGCTCTTTTATAACGAACAAGATCGAGACGACACCTTGAAAGCTTTTGTTAGCCTCACACAAAAAGCCTATGCTGTATGAGGATTTACGTCCTAACCAAAGACTCGCACAAATGAACGGAACATAAAATAGGGTCCCGTCCTTGAAATGATCAAGGGCGGGACATTTGATTTGCTATAGTATTTGATTTCTTTAGCCATGCGTTTTTTCGCAAAAACGTGTAGGTGGCTATACCGTTTTCATTGGGAGGTCTGATGATCGTTTTATGGAATCGCCTAATTGGCTTGTTCAACAGGTCATCGTTGTTCTGGTGTCTGTGTGTCTGGCTTTAGGTAAGTACCGAGATTTTTTTGAATATTCTCCATTCGATAATCCAACAAGGCGGCTTCTTCTGCGCATTCGCGCAGTTCTTTTGCAATATGCAGGGGGACTTCCACGTCCTTTTTATAGCGGATCTTATGCTCCAGACTTGCCCACCAATCCATCGAGATCGTGCGAAACTGCACCTCGACCTTCATCATTTTCTTTTCACTATGTAAGTAGATGGGGATCTGAATGATCAAATGAAGACTGCGGTATCCATTGCGTTTCGGATTGGCAAGATAATCCTTTTTTTCAAGTAGAACGATATCATCCTGCCGCAAAAAAGCATTGGAAAGCTCATAGATATTGCAATCGTTTATGCGTATTAAAGTCGTACTCTGTGCGTATTAGGATCAAGCGATATCCACGCCATCACTCTGCGACAACAATTCCTGCAATTCGCGCCGGTCTGTGGTGATAAGGTCTTTTTCCATCTGGCTGCACTTGATCTCCACCGTCACATTGTTGTTATTGGTGCTGATCAGGCCGTTGCCCCGTTCAAAGTGGGTGATCTCCATGACCTCTGCCTCAGACAGATGCAGGATGGACTGAACCCGGCGTGCTTCCTCTTCCTCCAGATTGAGCAGGATCTTCGTTTTTGCATTATTGATGATGCCTTTACCGTACCCAACTTCTCCATCATCGCAAGCAGCCGCACCACACGGCTGTTTAGCCTCTCTGTTGATCGCTCGCTCCGGTTGGAGGTCATGGCGGCAGAAGACAAGTCGCTTCGAGAAAAGAGGAAAGATCCGCAGCACTGACTATTCAGTTGTCAAGGAACCGCGAAGGAGGCTGTTGTTTGCCCCTTCACTTTACAACGGACTTTTTTTTGCTGATTGGGGGGGTCTGCTCAAAAAATATTTTTGAGTTTTTTCCTCATGGATGCAATAGCCTCAACAACCGTTTTGTGGTTAATCCCTTTCTGCCTTGCATACTCACGAACCCCTACTCCACCGAGCATGACAACATCAAATATCTCAAGCTGAATGGAGCTAAGGGACTTTCGGAAGTCTTCGATGCACATTTCCGTCAGAGCCATTTCAATGTTGTTGGCAGGATCAGCCAACCAAGCAGAAGATTTCACATCGTCTTCCGGCAGAGCATCCAGTGACAGAACAGTATCAGAAGATTTTTCTTCGCCGTTCTCGTCATCGGATGTACCGACAGTTCCATAAGAGCGTCTGAGTTTCTTTTCCTCAGCGCGGAGGCTTTTCATGACCTCGCGGTCAACCTCCGTTACTTCGCCAGTCAGCTTTACGCGCACCATGCACTTGCCGTCCTCCGTAGTCCAGAGGTCATAGTCGAACTCGATAGGGGTTTTTGGGATTCTTTTCATTGTCTTGTCCTTTCCGCTGGCGCGGAGCAGCGGATGGACGAGACAAAAATAGAGCCGCATGACGGTGAGCTTGAATCCCATGCCGATAAAACAGAGTCCGAAAACTCTGTTCATGCGGCATTAGGAAGACTCACCAATCAGCGGCTCCACAGCACAGCTATCATAATATTTTGTTGTATGTTATTATCTCCGGCCTTTCAGACGGAGTTTTAGCCTGAAGCAGTTTTTGCTGACAACTATATGCCATTGCCAACCTATCATATTCTTGTCCCTGACGCACTTCTTCGATTGCCAATTGAACCACTTGAATTTGCTCAGCGATTTGTGCCATTTGCATCTGAGATGCATAGCTTGTCATTGCCTGTGATAGTGCTGGTGAAAGATTAACATTTTGAAGAGATATCGTTGATACAATCTTGTTGGTTTCAGGATTTACAAGATTGGCCATCAATGAACCATCTTTCTTTGTCATCAGTTTTAATGCACCACTTGCAATCTTTGCCTTCTGGTCATCGGTAAGAATAGCCTGAAATGTTTGTTCTGGAACACTTGCCTTCACAAGATTAATAAATGCTGGAGCAGAATAAAGCATCTGTTCTATCTTTGAAAATGCCTCTTTCGCACCTTTCACGAGTGGTCGAGCCACCTCTGGCATATCATTAAAGTATTCTGTTAAATCTTCGCTGTACTCAGAAGCATCAATAATCTCTATATCTTCTTGTGGAATATGTATTACATTATCGTCCATAGGCAAATTCTCCTCTAAAATTTATTCTCATTACAGGCCTTGAAAATTTTGCGAATTAATGATAGGGATTGGATAAAGCAACCTTTCTCCCTTTTTTCACTTCTTCCTCTTTAATAAGTTCGTACGTTTTCTTATCTATATCCGCAAAGCTCATACCTTCCTTAAACCCTTTACTTCCATCTATCCAAATGCAATTCATCAGCCTATCAAATGTTGCTTCGCAACTTCTTCTTGGGCATCGAGCCAACGTCGAATCAAAAAAACTGGTATGATACGAATAATGATGTGTATGAATAAACTGGCTCCATGAATTTATCACGTCATCCTCTTTTCTAATATCAATCAGCTCAATCTCTTCCATTTTTCTATCGTCTACATTTCCCCATGCCTCTTTCATCATCGCTACCGCCTCAGCGTCACTAATAGGAGCACTATAGCCGAAAATAGTAACCATATAGGCCCGTTCCAGAGCATTTTTTAATTGCTTCCAAGATTTTTCAATTGCAATATCACTTGAGTAGTCTTTTTTCTTTATTGGAAAGAGAAGCTTCATTGGCCTTAATAAAGTACCACATTTACACATTCTACCTACATTTCCCATGATATTGTCCTTTGGGCAATATCCGACAGCAACATTGCCGTGAAGAAATGCAACCTGAGGAATATTTTGGGTATATTTTTGTGCTCGGCCAATTGCTTGAACTAAAAAGGGGTCCCAATTAAATGTAGCAATTAAATCTTTGCTTGTAAGACTCATGACCAAATAGTCATAAACAGTAGGTTCATCAGGTAAAACAAAGTCACTCATATAGTCCCAGATAACTTTTTCTAACTCTTCTTTTACATTATTGCAATCTGGCTCTGTCTTACTTCGCTCATCTAATTCCATGTAAATATCTTCGAGATTATCCGATGCTGTGTTAATTTTTACTTTTGAGATAATATTGGTTAATCCAAGTTTATCAATAAATCCACTCATAGCAGATATTCTTTTGCCATTTTTATCACCGTTGGGAATCGCAGCGCAACTTGCACCAGCTCCAAGAATAACTACATGAGGACGATTCTTCATATAGTATTCGTATTCTGCAAACCTCATATCATACATAAATCCACTCCTTCCTTAACATCTATTCCGCTGTCCAGAAACATCCTTAGTATCGAGTTGCCGGATTTATTGTCAACTTTTTTCCTCTTTCAAAAATCACTTCAAAATCCCTGACATCTAATCCACTAACTCAATTTGCGTTATCTAATCCGAGGTCACAACCTGACACACCTTTTCGCAGTAGATATATTTCCATATAAAATAACCGGGCTTTTTCAGCAGTCAGGCTTTTTGTCCTAACTTCCGAAAAAGTCCGGAAATACGCCACTTTCTGACTCCTATTTATCTTTTTTTGACATTAACACCACAGGCTCGATTGATGCCTTTCTGCTATGTGATTAAGGTATCATCTTAAAATGTCGTAATGCTTCCTCAATCAACTTTACTTTTTCCGGCGGGCATTGAGGCTGCTTTGGGTTATCTTTTTTGGAATTGTTGTAACAATCTCTTTCGATAATACCGTGCTTTTGCTTTACCTGAGCAACATAAAGCGAAGATACTTTTACACGATGTGTATCGAATATGTAATCTTTTATTTCATCATAAGTTGCCTTTGCTTCGGATGATGTTAAATCCAGCTCGTCCATATCAACGGTAATGTCGATATATGTATCCGGCTTTTTTCTAACCAACTGAACTACCGTCTCCACATGGCTCGTCTGGATATGCAGAATGTCTTTGCTATTTTCCCGTTTAAGGGAACAAGTCCACAGCCTTTTTAGTGTTTGAGCCGTTTACGGGAATATATCAATAAAACTGGAATTTGAGTCTCTGTAAAGCTGGAATTAACCCATACAATTATTTTAAT
>CABMQL010000010.1 GCA_902388735.1 uncultured Eubacteriales bacterium
TTCGGTATGTGGCTCCGGAGGATATTCATGTGTATTCCATAGATGAGTGCTTCATAGACTGCACTTGTTATCTTCACGCATACAGGAAGGAAGCAAATAAACTAAATACAAATCCGGCCCATGTCATGGCTATGACGATGATCCGGGATGTATTACGAACAACAGGAATTACAGCCACGGTCGGGATCGGGACAAACCTTTATCTTGCCAAAGTTGCAATGGACATTGTTGCCAAAAAGCAGCCGGCAGACAAGGATGGCGTCAGAATTGCAGAACTAAATGAAGACTCCTATAAGTTCTTGCTTTGGGATCATAAGCCGCTAACGGACTTCTGGCAGATAGGCAATGGAAAAGCAAGACGCCTTGAGAAAGCCTATATGTTCACGATGGGCGATACCGCATTTATAAGAGGTGCAGAGCATGTACCAACTCGGAATATGCGATGAAGCGGAGGCCGATATGTATTATATGATTTTGCTCATTGTTTGGTTCTCAATAATGCCATCTATAGCATTTAAGAGAAATGCCCTGCGTCAAATTAAAGAACTGGGCTCAAATCTTCCTCGCTGCCCCAAGCGGTACGCCTATACCACCGGCACCCTGGGCGACGTTCTGGAGGCCAAAACCTACACCTACGGCGACAGCAGCCGGTTTCTATGAACTTAGCGCAAATCGTGCGGTCCGGAGCCCAAAAAGCTCCGGACCGCACGATTTTTTCTGTTTACAGGGTGACCGTCTGGCCCTGGCCGGTCTTTTGGGCTGCCTGCAGCAGCGCCGCCGCAGTGGCTATATCCTGCAGGGCGATGCCGGTGGAGTCGAAGATGGTAATATCGGAATCGGCGGTGCGCCCGGCTGCCGCGCCGGTGATGACCTGGCCGATCTCGCAGATATTTCCGGAGAATACCCCGGTCTTGTAGGGCACCTCACACTCGCCCACGGACAGGCACTGGGCCGTATCGTCGCCGAACACCCTGGCAGCTGCAAAGAGGGCGCCGTCCACCTCCTGCTTGCCGGACATATCCGCGCCTACGCAGCTGATATGCGTGCCCGGCTGCACCCACTCCGCCTTCAGGAACGGCTGGTGGGCCGGGGTAGCGGTGAGGATCACCTGGCTATGCTTTGTGGCCGTCTCCAGGTCGGGGGCGGGCAGGATCTCCGCATGGCAGCCGCCGCAGGAGGCCAGCAGCTTTTCCACCTGGGGCACGATAGCCGCGCAGGCGGCCGCCGACTGGGCCGGATGGTGGGGATTGGCCACATAGACCGTTTCAAGCTGCGGCAGCAGGTACAGCGTGGCGGCCATGAGATAGGGCGTCAGGGCGCCGGTGCCGGCCATCAGCAGGGTCTTGGCGTCGGGACGGGCCAGATATTTGGCGCCGATGGCACCCGCCGCGCCGGTGCGGAAATCGGTGATAGGGCCTGCGTTCAGCAGCGCCTTGGGCGCGCCGGTGGACAGGTCAAACAGCAGGGACGTGCCGTACAGGGCGGGCAGGCCCTTGTCCGGATTGGCCCCGAACCAGGAGACCACCTTCAGGCCGTAGAAGCCCAGTCCGTCCAGGTTGCCGGACTTGATGTCCAGGTCCGCGTGGCCGGGGTCAAATTCGTGAAACACCATGGGCCACAGGGCCGCGTCCCCCTTGCTCTTTTCCACATACGCCTGCTCCACGGCCTCCACCGCCATGGGAATGGTCAGCAGCTCCTCAATGGCCGCGCCGTTCAATACCGTCATTTCTGTCATGCTCTGTTCCTCCTTTATTCCAATGTATCCGCAAAGGCGGCTATGGCCGCCAGTCCATCCTTGAGGGTCTGCTGATCGCAGGCATAGCCGATGCGCATGCTGTGGGGCTGCTCGAAGCAGTCGCCGGGGGTGACGAAGGCGCCGGTTTTATGATACATCTCCTTGCAGAATTCGTAGGAGGGGATGTCATAGTCGTAATACACCAGGGCCGTGGTGCCTGCCTTGGGCTTGGTATAATAGAAATGCTTGTGCTCGGCCACCCAGGCATCCAAAATCGCCAGGTTTTCCCGGACGATGGCCTGGTTCCGCTTCAGCATCACGTCCCGGTGGGACAGGGCCAGGGCGGCCACGGCGTCATCAAACAGGCCGCAGCTGATGAGGTTATAATCCCGGTGGGACAGGAAGGCCTTCAGCGCCGCTGCGTCGTGCGTGGCGATCCAGCCCAGGCGCAGGCCCGCCAGGGAGAACACCTTGGACATGCTGCTGACGGAGATACCCTTTTCATACAGATCCGCTATAGAGGGGCACCAGTCATCGGTCTGGGTCAGGTGGCGGTACACCTCATCGCAGAGGATATAGGCATCCACGCTGCGGGCAATATCCACGATCTGCTGCAGCTGCGTCTGGCTCATCAGCGCGCCGGTGGGGTTATTGGGGTTATTGATGCAGATCATCTTGGTCTCGGGTGTCACCAGGGCCTTCAGCTCCGTCAGGTCCGGCAGATAGCCGTTCTCCTGCTTGAGATGCATAATGGCCACGTCCGCGCCGATGGCCTCCGGGATGGAGTACAGCTGCTGGTAAGTGGGCATGATGCTGACCACCCGATCCCCGGCGGAAATGAGGGAGCAGAACACATGGTGATTGGCCCCCGCCGCACCGTGGGTGGGCACCACCTGGTCCGGCTGCACGGTCTTATACAGGCCGCAGATGCCGCCGCGCAGGGCGGGGCTGCCCACAATGTCGCCGTAGGTCAGCCGCTTGGCGGCGAAGTCCGTCAAAAACTTCTCCTTATCCTCGCCTGTCAGGGCAAACAGCTGGTCCAGGGACACGGAATCCACACAGGTCTCCGCAATGTTAAAGCGCGCGCCCACTTCATATTCATTCATCCATTCTTCCACAGCAAAGGGTTTGATGTACATAGCGTTTGTCTCCTTTTCTTGTAAAAAAAATATAGGCATCCATGACCAAATCTTATCCAGCAGATGCCGGAATACCTACGATTCGGTCACGGATGCCTGTGAGCCCCTCAGCCGGTGCCAAGGGAAGCATTTCCTATTCAGCTTGCTTTGCATTATAGCACAGAGAATGTATTTGTCAAGAGAAAAATGAATAAAAATTCATTTTGAGTAATTCTTTTTAAAAGCGGAGGCTGTGCCTATATTTTTGCGTAAGCCCCGCCGGGAATGCCGGCGGGGCTTTGGACTCTTGTATCGCTCTATTTACTTATTCCTGCCGCAAAAACAGCACGCCCAGCGTGCCCGGGCCGCAGTGGGAGGACACGGTGCAGCCCGCCTGGGTCACGAACACCTCCCGGAAGGGGGCCAGGGATTTCACCAGCTCCGTCAGCTGGGCCAGGGTATCCTCCGACACGCCGCCGGAGTGGGTGATGAAGGCCCAGTCCTCCACCACGGTCTTGCCCGCCAGCCGCTCGGCGATGTACTGCCGGTAGACCCGGTCCATGGTGCCCCGGTACTTCTTGCAGACCACCAGCTTGCCCTCCCGCATCTCCAGGCAGGGCTTCAGCTTCAGTACGTTGGCGCCCAGGGCCGCCACGCCGCTGCAGCGGCCGCCCTTCCACATATATTCCAGGGTGTCCAGCACGAAGCTGGTGTCGCTGTGGGGCGCCAGGCGGCACAGCGCGTCGGCAATATCCCCTGCGGCCATGCCCGCATCCCGGAGCTTGGCCCCCTGCAGGGCCAGCAAGCCGCCGCCGGTGGAGAGCTGGCGGCTGTCCACCACATGGATACGGCCCGGCTCCAGCTCCGCCGCGGCTATGAGAGCGTTCTGACAGGTGCCGGACAGGTCCGCGCTGATGTCGATGTGAACGATGTCGTACCCCTCCGCCAAAATGGCGCCGAAAAACTCCTTGAACTGCTCCGGGCTCACCGCCGCCGTCTTGGGCAGGGTGCCGTCCTTGCGGAAGTCGGCGTAGAGATCCTCGGAGGTGTAGTGTCCGTCATCAGGGAAAATGCGCTCTCCGGTTTGGATGGTCAGGGGCACGGTGCGGATCTGAAAGCGCTCCAGCAGCGCCGGGGTCAGGTCGCAGGTGCTGTCATAGGTGATGCAAACGGGTCTGGGCATGAAGCGATTCCTCCTGTTTTCTTCTATCTCAGGCTTAGTATACCCGGCCAACCTCAACCCAGGCTCAAAAAAGCTCGATTTTTCAGGTGGGATGTGATAGAATCATAAAAGAATCGCAAAAAAATCCGAGGAGGGTCCCGCATGTTTCGAATTTTGGTAGCCGAGGATGACGAGAGCACCCGCCTGCTCATGTGCGAGGTGCTGCGCCGGGCAGGCTATGAGCCCTGTCCCGCCCGGGACGGCGTGGAGGCTCTGGAGGTCATGGATCATTTTCAGTGCGACCTGGCCATTGTGGACATCACCATGCCCCGGATGGACGGCATCGCCTTTACCCAAACCCTGCGGGAGGGCAACTGCGACCTGCCGGTGCTCATGGTGACAGCCCGGGTGACCCAGGAGGACAAGCGCCGGGGCTTCCGGGCGGGGACGGACGACTACATGGTCAAGCCCGTAGACGAGGAGGAGATGCTCTGGCGCGTGGAGGCGCTGCTGCGGCGCTACCGCAGCACAGCGGAGCGGCGGCTGACTGTGGGCAGCACGGTGCTGGACCGCAGCGCCCTGCAGGTCATCACCCCCCAGGGCACCCAGCAGCTCACGGCCAAGGAGTTCATGCTGCTGCTGAAGCTGCTGAGCTATCCCCGGACCCTTTTCACCAAGCGCCAGCTTATTGACGACATCTGGGACCTGGACAGCGACGTGGACGAGCACACCGTGGAGGTCTATATCTCCCGGCTCCGGGACAAATTCCGGGGCAATCCGGACTTTGAGCTGCGGACCATCCGGGGCTTCGGCTACATGGGCATGCCCCGGGAGGATGAAAATGCGCAGAAATAAGGGCAAGAAGGAAAACCCGCCCGCCAGGCTCCTGTGGACCATGTTTCTGCTGGTGCTGGGGCTGGTGGTGGTATATGCCACCCTGGCTTTGGGTATTTATTCACTGGTACAGCAGCTGGTGCGGCTGGACGAGAGCGACTACACCCTGCTGTGGCCCATTCTTATTCTCTCCGTCAGTGCCATAGTGGGCACCCTGCTGGCCATCTTCATTTTCCGGGGGTATCTGGCCCCCCTTTCCCGGCTGATGACCGCCACCCAGGCGGTGGCCGCCGGGGACTACTCCGTCCGGGTGGAGCTGCGGGGCGCCCGGGGCGAGGTGGCGGAGTACATCCGCAGCTTCAACAAAATGGCCGAGGAGCTGGGCAGCGTGGAGCTGCTGCAGTCGGACTTTGTGAACACCTTTTCCCACGAGTTCAAAACACCTCTCATCTCCATCCGGGGCTTTGCCAAGCTCCTGCAGAGCAGCGACCTGACGGAGCAGCAGCGCCGGACCTACACGGACACCATCGTGCGCCAGTCGGAGCGGCTGGCGGCCATGAGCACCCACATCCTGGAGCTGACCCAATACGAGAGCACGGAGATCGTCTCTGGCAAAACCGTATACAGCCTGGACGAGCAGCTGCGCCAGTGCATCCACCAGCAGGAGCGCAGCTGGCTGCAAAAGGGACTGACGGTGGAGGGTGATCTGGACCCGGCGGACTACTACGGCAACGAGGAGCTGGTAGAGCACATCTGGTCCAACCTCATCTCCAACGCCATCCGCTTCACCCCCGCCGGCGGGCAGATCACTGTAGTCCTGCGCAAGGGGGAGGACGAGATCACCGTGTCCGTCTCCGACACCGGCATCGGCATGGACGAGGAGACCCAGCGGCACATTTTTGACAAGTTTTACCGGGCGGAGCCGTACCCGGACAGCCGGGGCAACGGCCTGGGCCTGTCCATCGTGCAGCGGGCGGTGGAGCTGTGCGGCGGGCGGATCGAGGTATTCTCCCGGCCCGGCAAGGGCTCTACCTTTACCGTGACGCTGTCCCGGTCCGCCGGAAACTGAGCCTTCTTTTCCCGCCGGCAGGCCTTTCCACTTCCCGGTTGCAAAACGGGTTGAAGTCGTGTATAGTATAGGGACGATTAGCATCGATGGCGGGAGGTCATACTATGAAAGAAAAAATACAGCTGGGGAAGCTGGTCCCCCGGTACTCCGTTCCCTGGCTGTTGGGCGCCCTGGCGTGGCAGCTGGGCCTGTATTTTCTGGCCAAGCTGCTGACGGACGGCCGCTTCCATTACGACCTGTCCATCCCGCTGGACGGCAGGATCCCCTTTATTCCCGCATTCATGCTGATCTATTGGGGGGCATATCTCTCCTGGGGCCTGAACTACATCCTGGCCGCCCGGGAGAGCCGGGAGCACTGCCGCCGCTGCATCACCGCCGACATGATCGCCAAGGCCCTGTGCTTTGTGATCTTTCTGCTGCTGCCCACCACCATCGCCCGGCCGGAGGCCGGCGGCAGCGGCCTCATTGGCTGGCTCACCCGCACCATGTTCGCGGCGGACACGCCTGTGGCCCTGTTCCCGTCTATCCACTGCCTGGACTCCTGGCTGTGCTGGCGGTTTTTGGTGAAGTGCGAAAAGGTGCCCCGGTGGTATAAATGGGTGAATTTCGTGTTTTCGCTGCTGGTGTGCGCCTCCACGGTGCTGGTGAAGCAGCATGTGTTTGTGGATATTTTTGCGGGCATCGCCGTGGCGGAGCTGGGCCTGCTGCTCGCACGCCCGGTGTGGGACAGACTGGAAAAACGAAAAACAGCCGGGATATAAAAAGCGCATGAGCGCTTTCGGAGGAATGCTCTATGAAAAGGATCGTTTCACTTACTCTGTGTATGCTGATGGTGGCGGCCCTGCTGGCCGGCTGCGGCAGCCAAAAACCGCGCACCACCTGGGTCATCGCCGTGGACGGGGACTTCAGTCCCTTCGTGTACGCCGACGCGGACGGCAAGGCCGCAGGCCTGGACGTGGAGATCCTGGACGCCATCGCCCGGGATCAGAACTTCCGGTACGAGCTTCATCCCTCGGACTGGGACACCGCCATGGGTGTGTTTACCTCCCACCAGGCCCAGGTCCTCATGGGCAGCATTGCCAGCTCTCAGGAGCGGATCGACGGTGGCTGGTTCTTTTCCCATAGCTTTTATGACGGCGTGACCCAGAGCATGGCCATGGAGCCCAGCAGCGACACCGATACTCTGGAGGACCTGGCCGGCAAGGCCGTGGCCGTGGTCTCCGGCACTCTGGGTGCCGCCTACGCCGAAAGCGTGAAGGATAAATATGGCTTCTCCATCGCCACCTTCAGCGATTCTCACTCCATGTATGCGGCGGTGCTGAAGGGTCGGGCGGCCGCCTGCTTTGAGGACACCCCCGCCCTGCGGGACAGCATCGCCGGCGGCGTAGCCCTGGAGCTGGTCCCCGGCAGCGAGGGGGCAGCCTCCGATTACTGTGTGGCTATTTGCGACGAAAAGGACCGGCCGTTTCTGGAGCTGTTCAACCAGGGCCTGGCCAACATCCGCGCCAACGGCATCTATGATGCCATCCTCGCAAAGTATGCGGATACCCTATAAAAAGCCTATGGTATATTTTGTGCAGTTTGCCAGTTGCATTTCCCCATTGGATTTCGTATACTAAACCATCATAAGGAAGCAGAGGGACGGACATGACCCATTTTGCTATGAACAGCTGCAGCAAGGCCATCTGTATGGTCTGTTGTTGTTGTGGGCATTTTGGTCATGTATGTTCTGCTGGTTCGCCGAAAAACTGATTTTTTCGGATTTATTATTTGATTATCGATCGGCAGAGGGTGCATGATGCATCCTCTGCCTTTTGTTTTGAATGCATCGGCATCTCCCGCCCCACACAGAAAGGAAGATCATTGTGAACATCTATCGCTCTGCATCCCAACTGGTCGGCCATACCCCCCTGCTGCAGCCTGTGCGCTACACGGAGCAGCTCCGCCTGCCCGCCACCGTGCTGGTCAAGCTGGAATCCTTCAACCCCGCCGGCTCCGTAAAAGATCGTGTAGCCCTGGAAATGATTGAAGACGCCGAAAAAGAGGGCAAGCTCCTGCCCGGCGGCACCATTGTGGAGCCCACCTCCGGCAACACCGGCATAGGTCTCGCGGCCATGGGCCTGGCCCGTGGCTACCAAGTCATCCTCACCATGCCCGAGTCCATGAGCCTGGAGCGCCGGCAGCTGCTGGCCGCCTACGGTGCGCAGCTGGTGCTGACCCCTGCCAAGGGCGGTATGGCGGGCGCCGTGGAAAAGGCCAAGGAGATCGCCGCTGCGATCCCGGGCAGCTTCCTGGCCGGTCAATTTGATAACCCCGCCAATCCCCGGGCCCACTACCGCACCACAGGCCCCGAGATCTGGCACGATACCGACGGTCAGGTGGACATCTTCGTGGCCGGCGTGGGCACCGGCGGCACCGTTACGGGGGTGGGCCGCTATCTGAAGGAGAAGAACCCCAGCGTGCAGATCGTGGCTGTGGAGCCCGCCGCCTCCCCCCTGCTCTCCGGCGGCAAGGCCGGCAGTCACGGCCTCCAGGGTATCGGCGCAAACTTTGTGCCCCAGAACTTTGACCGCACCGTGGTGGACGAGGTGATCCCCGTGTGGGAGAAGGATGCCTATGCCGCCGCCCGTCTGCTGGCCGGCACCGAGGGTGTGCTGGCGGGCATCAGCTCCGGCGCCGCTCTGCACGCCGCAAGCGAACTGGCCCGCCGCCCGGAGAATGCCGGCAAGACCATCGTGGCCCTGCTGCCCGACACCGGCGACCGTTACCTTTCCACACCGCTGTTTCAGGAGTGATTTATGATGAGTGAAAACCATATCTGCGCCGCAGCCAAGGCCATGGCGCAAACCTACAACACAGGCTCCGTACCGCTGTACGGCAAGAAGCTGCGGCTCCCGGACCGGCAGGCCGTGATCCTGCTGATCAAAGACATCCGGCGGCTGATCTTTCCCGCCTATTACGGGGAGGCGGCTCTCATGAGCCTGGCCCCGGAGGACTACGCCGCGCTGCTCTTGGAGCGCATCGAAAAGCAGCTTTTTCGGCAGATCGCCCTGACGCTGCCGGAGGAGCAGGAGGACCGGGCCGCGGAGCTGGCCACCGAAATGGTGACCCGGCTCCCCAAAATCGCCCAAAGGGTCCAGCTGGATCTGGAGGCCACCTTCGACGGTGACCCCGCCGCCGGCTCCCGGGAGGAGATATTGTTTTCCTATCCCGGCCTGTTCGCCATCCTGGTATACCGGGTGGCCCACGAGCTCTACGAAATGAAGATCCCCATCCTGCCCCGGATGATGACCGAGTACGCCCACAGCCACACGGGCATCGACATCCATCCCGGCGCACAGATCGGCGACTATTTCTTCATCGACCACGGCACGGGCATCGTGGTGGGCGAGACCACGGTCATCGGCGATCGGGTGAAGCTCTACCAGGGCGTGACCCTGGGTGCCCTGTCTACCCGGGACGGGCACCACGCCCAGCCCGGCAAGCGCCACCCCACGGTGGAGGACGATGTGACCATCTACTCCGGCGCGACCATTCTGGGCGGCAATACCGCCATCGGCCAGGGCAGCGTGGTGGGCGGCAACGCCTTCCTCACCAGCTCCGTGCAGAAGGACACCCGGGTGGTGATCCACGCCCCGGAAACCGTGTTCAAAAGCCGCAAAGGCGAGAAATAATCGATAAAAGCCCTCGGCCGGTTGGCCGAGGGCTTTAAACTGTCGAAAATTCCTTTGGATTTTTCCGACAAAAGGATCACAGTCTGCTGCGCGCATAATTTTGCCGCAGGCGGCAAAATTCCACACTGGCAGCCTGAGAGGTATTTTTCCCCGCGCACAGGTCGCGGTGAAAAATGATTTGAACTTTTCGCGTCTGCGGACGCGAACTCTGCGAGGCTTTTTTTGACAAGCTGTAAAGCATTTATTTTACCAGCGGGGCGGTTTTCTTGCCGCCCAAAAGCAGGGAGGTGATGAGCGCCGTCAGCGGGACGGCCAGGATCACGCCGATGCTGCTGGCGATGCCGCTGATGACCTCCGTGGCCATATAGGGCGAGCTGATGAGCTGCCGGGGATCCAGCCCCAGGGAGCACAGGTAGATGATGAACACCAATCCGCTGCCCAAAAATGCCAGGATCAGCGTGTTGGTCATGGTGCCCACCATGTCCCGGCCGATGTTCATGCCCGAGCGGAAAAGATCCTTGCCGCTGCGATCCGGGGCCACGGTATGCACCTCCGTCAGGGCGGAGGAAATGCTCATGGCCACGTCCATCACCGCGCCCAGGGCGCTGATGACCACCCCCGCCACCAGCAGACCCCGCAGGCCCAAAGGGGTGCCCGTCTGCCGCAGCTGCAGCAGCGGCTCCACCTCCGCCAGCCGCAGCCCATCAACGTGCAGAAGCCCCTGTGCCAGCAGGCCGAACAGCAGCGCCAGGGCCGTGCCGGCGATGGTGCCCAGTGCCGCGCAGATGGTCTTGCGGCTCACACCGCCCAGGATCACCATGGTCACAACGGTGATATACGCGCAGACGAGAAATACCGTCAGAAGCGTGGGTGCGCCCTTCATCAGCAGGGGGATCATCACAAAGAACAGGCACGCCAGCGTGACGGCCAGGGCCACCAGGGATTTCGCGCCCACCTTGCCGCCCACGGCCACCGTGGCCAGCAAAAACAGACCCACGATCACCGCCAGGCCCACGGCCCGGTCATATTCATACACCGTGGCGGTGTGGCTGCCGTCAGCATAGGTGGAGATCAGCACCACCGCCCGCTGGCCCGTTTTCAGAGCCTGGCCGTACAGAGGCCCCACATAGTTGTAGACCTGCATGGTCTCGCCCTTGTACTGGCCCGTGCGGATCTCGGCCAACAGCAGCTGCTCGCCCCGATAGCCGCCGTCGGATACGGCGTCGGGCTCGGTGCTGTCCGAAAGGATGTCGGTGATGACGGCGGTCTCATACTCGGCGTAATCCTCGCCCCGGGGCTGGGGCTGCTCATGGGTCACCGCCAGGGCCCGCACGATGATGAACACCACCACCGCAGCCGCCAGGATGATGCAGCTGAGGCGGTTTTTGCCCCACCAGGCGCGCACATCCAGCGGATTTGTCTTTTTCCCGTTCTTCATAGGAGTTTCCTCCCCCTCGTTATTTTATTCAGCATAGCAAGTTCCGGGCCGTCTGTCAAGAGCATCCGCCGGAGGAAAATCCCCCGGATCTTTGGAGGATTCAGCAAAAATTTGCCGATATTTTTTCACTCCAACGAAAAAAGAAGGGTGGCAATCCCCGGCAGCTTGTGGTACAATATAGGTATCCACACGAAGAGTTTGCTCCAGATCTCCGGTATCCTTCACAGCCTTCTGTCCTGGTCACTCGGATCCCCTCTCGGCAATACAGCATCGGTTGTGAAGGGTCGCCTGCCCGCCTTGCGCGGGATGGGCGGCTTTTTCTATCTGCGCACTTCACGCAGCTTTTACACAAGTACGGTTTTGGATTTTTCATTGCGCTGTTACAGTGAGAGCTGAAACCGCCCTTGGAGCACCGGCGCCCGGGGCAGACCACCGTGCAAAATGAACAGGAGGGATCAGATTTTGAAGAAGAGAGGACATAGCAGACGGCTGATATCCGTGCTGCTGGCGCTGGTGATGCTGCTGTCGCTGCTGCCCACAGCAGTGTTCGCGGCGGATCCGACGCCACAGACCTTCAAAAAGGTCACGCAGGCACCGGAGGATTGGTCAGGCACCTACCTGATCGTGTCCGAGGGAGACAAAGTGGCCCTTGACAGCAGTCTCACCACGATCGACGCTGTCAATGACTACAAGACCGTTGAGATCTCGGAAGGCGCCATCGAAACAACGGAAGCCATTGCAGTCACCATTGAAAAAATGTCCGACGGCAATTATTCCATTAAGGGCGCAAACGGAAAGTATATTTATCAGACTTCCGATGCAAACGGCCTTAAAACAGGCGATAAGGCAACCGCCAATACCATCACCTTGAATGCCGACGGCACGGTGAATATCGTGTCCGGCGGAGCCTATCTGCGGTTTAACGCCGCTTCCAATCAGATGCGTTTCCGCTACTTCAAGAGTGCGACCTACACTAAGCAGCAGGCCATCACCCTCTACAAGCTGGATGCTGCGCCCGCCCGCCAGAGCGGCATCGTCACGGACCTGGCCACCCTGCAGGATGGCGACACGGTCGTGATCTTTAACCCCGTTTACAAAAAGACCCTGTCCACCGAGTACAGCGGCTTCTATAACAAGGGCACTGATGTGACCCTTGCGGAAGGCAAGCTTGATGGCTTTACCGATGTGGACAAGTGGACCGTGGGTATCAATGACGACGGCACTTACAGCTTTGCAAACGCCGACGACAAGAAGCTCTCCATGGACACCGGCTACACCAGCACCCCCGTGGGCAAGGTCAACGACAGCTGGAAGATCAGCGCCGTGGACGGCAAGGATGCCACCTTCTACATCGACAACGCCACCCGCACCGACAAATACCGCCTCCAGTGGTATGCTTCCAAGGGCACCTGGAGCGCCTACACCGGCACGGGCGATGCCTTCGAGCAGCAGATCTACCTGGTGATCGACTCCGGCAGCGAGACCCCCGACCCTGAGCCGGAGCCCACCGCCCTCTTTAAGGACGGCGACAAGGTGGTCATCTACAACCCCGCTAATAGCAAGGCTCTGTCCAGCGAGTACAGCGGCTTCTATAACAAGGGCACCGATGTGACCATTGCAGACGGCAAGCTCACCGGTTACACCAAGGCGGACATCTGGACCGTGGGCGTCAACGCCGACGGCACCTACACCTTCTCCACCGCCGATGGCAAGAAGCTCTCCATGGATGCGAGCTATGGCAGCACACCTTTGGATAAGGTGAACACCGCCTGGGCCATTGAGAAGGCTGCCACTGACGGCTGCTACTATATTAAAAATGCCGTCCGGGGCAACTACCTGGAGTGGTATGCCGACAAGGGCAACTGGAGCAGCTACAGCAGGATCAGCGATGAGGCCCTGTTCGCTCAGGCTTTCTTCAAGGTCCGGGAGAGCGGCATCGTCACCAGCCTGTCCGATGGCGATACAGTGGTCATCTTCAACCCCGCTAATGGCAAGGCTCTGTCCAGCGAGTACAGCGGCTTCTATAACAAGGGCACCGATGTGACCATTGCAGACGGCAAGCTCACCGGTTACACCAAGGCGGACATCTGGACCGTGGGCGTCAACGCCGACGGCACCTACACCTTCTCCACCGCCGATGGCAAGAAGCTGTCCATGGATACGAGCTATGGCAGCACGCCTTTGGATAAGGCGAACACCGCCTGGACCATTGAAAACGCCAAAACCGCTGACTGCTTCTATATTAAGAACAATGTCCGCGGAAATTACCTGGAGTGGTATGCCGACAAGGGTAACTGGAGCAGCTACAGCAGGATCAGCGATGAGGCCCTGTTTGCCCAGCAGTTCTACCTGGTAGTGGATGACGGCGGCTCCGACCCCGAGCCTCCCACCCCCACCGGTCCCCTCACCGTGGGCAGCCAGGTGGTCATCTACAACCAGAACGCCCAGGCTGTTCTGGCCGCGCAGAACGATAACGAAAGCAGTCCCGCCATCAACAAGGCGGCCGCCACCATTGAGGACGGCAAGGCTGTCTGCGCCAACGGCGCCGTGGTGTTCACTGTGGAGCAAAACGGCGAGTATTACCGTTTCCGCAACGACACCTACGGCTATCTCTGCGCAAACGGCACCGGCAACAATGCCTTCTATACCCAGACTGCCAGTGACGACGCCGATTGGCTGGTCCGCACCTGCTCCGGCGGCGTGGGCGGCTACGAGATGGAGCACCGCACCGCCAAGTACAGCGGCCACAGCCAGTGGCTGGAGTATTACAGCGACAGCTTCAAGGTCTACTCCATGTATAAGGTCACCGACTACACCATCTACTCCTTCTCCTTCTACCCCGTGGCGGAGGGCACCCAGACTGTGGACGGCATTGTGAACACGCCCGCCGTTGACTTCGGCACCGTGGCCCCGGCCTATGTGGGACAGGACTATGAGCTGACCTTCACCGTGGACGCCCCCTTCGGCGTGCAGGGTGACATGACCGCCGCGCTGAACGGCACCGCTCTCACCGTCACCAAGGGTGAGGACGGCACCTACACCGTCACCATCCCCGCGGCCCTCGTGGCGGGCGACACGCTCACCGTCACCGTCAGCGGCAAGGATACCAAGGGCACAGCCATCTCCGGCACCGCTGTGATCCCCGTCAAAAATGAGCCCGTCTTCTCCGATCCCAAGCCCACCAAGGCCGCCCAGACCGGGAACGACAAACAGCCCGCTATCTCCGTGGCTCTGGCCAACGCCGGCGACACCCCCACCATCACCATGACCGTGAACGGCGAGGCTGTGACTGCAGCTTACGAGAACGGCCGCGTCACCTACACCCCCGCCGCCAACATGGCTGACGGCCGCGTCGACGTCAAGGTCACTGCCGCCCGTACCGACGGCAAGACTGCCGAATTCAGCTGGTTCTTCACCGTGGGCAAGACCACCTATCAGCTCTACTTCGGCCAGCTCCACGGCCACACCCAGTATTCCGACGGCGCCGGTACTCTGTCCGCCGCGCTGGACTATATCAAGAACATCCCCGACAGCGCCAACGTCCAGTTCGTGGCCTTCACCGACCACTCCAACTATTTCGATTCCAAGAATAACCCCAATGTGGAGGGCGCTCTCTATGACGCCTCCCTGGTCAAGGATTCCGACACCAGCCACAGCTGGAAGACCTATAAGGACACCATCGCCGCCTTCAACGCCGCAAATAGCGGCTCCATGGTGGCCCTGGGCGGCTTCGAGATGACCTGGTCCGGCGGTCCCGGCCATATCAACACCTTCAACACCCCCGGCGTGGTCTCCCGCAACAACACTACCCTGAACAACAAGACCGACGACGCAGGCATGAAGGCCTACTACGCCCTGCTGAGCCAGTCTGAGGGCGCCAACTCCATCAGCCAGTTCAACCACCCCGGCACCACCTTCGGCAACTTCAAGGATTTCAGCTATTGGAACCCCGTCATCGACAGCCGCATGTACATGGTGGAGGTCGGTAACGGCGAAGGCCAGATCGGCGCCGGCGGCTACTATCCCAGCTATGAGCAGTACATCATGGCCCTGGATAAGGGCTGGCACCTGGCCCCCACCAACAACCAGGATAACCACAAGGGCAAGTGGGGCAACGCCAACGATGCCCGCGACGTTATCCTCACCGATAACTTTACCGAGGAGGGCATCTACGAGGCCATCCGCGCCATGCGTATGTACGCCACCGAGGATAAGAACCTGCAGCTGGGCTACACCGTCAACGGTCAGATGATGGGCTCCAACATCTCTGCGGTTCCCGAGAAGCTGGACATCGAGGTCAGCGTTTACGATCCCGATGCCTCCGATTCCATCGCTAAGGTGGAAGTAGTAGTCAACTCCGGCAAGGTGGCCTACACCTGGAGCGATCCCGCCGAGCTGAAGAACGGCACTCTCTCCGTCACCCTGGCCCCGGATTACAGCTACTACTTCATCCGCGTCACTCAGAAAGACGGCGACCTGGCTGTCACCTCCCCCGTGTGGGTGGGCGAGAGCCTGAAGCTGGGCATCTCCAACCTGGTCTGCGGCACCGCCACCCCCGTTACGGGCGAGGAGCTGACCCTGACCACCACCCTCTTTAACAGCGAGAGCGCCGACGCCACCGTCAAGTCCCTGAGCTACACCATCAGCGGCGGCGTCTCCATCGGCGTCGACAAGACCGGCTACACCATCGCTGCCGGCAGCACCCTGGACATCCCCTTCCAGTGGACGCCCGACAAGGCCCGTGTCACCACCGTGACCGTCACTGCCGTGGTGGAGCAGAACGGCAAGGAGTACACCTTCACCAAGGCCATCGAGCTGGATGTGCAGGATGCCGATTCTCTGGTTTACATCGGCATTGACGCCTCTCATTACAATGAGTATGTGGCCGGCAACTACAAGGACAGCATGGGCAACTTCGGCAACCTCGCCGCGGAGTACAGCGTGCGCACCAATGAGCTAAAAACCAGCGCAGACCTGATTGCCGCCTGCAAGAACCCCAAGTATAAGGCCATCATCCTCACCGCCCCCAGCCGCCGCCTGGAGGCTGCGCAGACCGATCCCAGGACCTACTCCGCGGATGAGCTCAAGGCCCTGGCCGACTTCAACGCCGCCGGCGGAACGGTCATCCTGGCCGGCTGGAGCGACAACTACGAAAACTATCCCGTCATCCAAAACAATCCCGCCATCAAGCACATGGCCGAGACCCAGAATGATATTTTGGCGGCCCTGGGCTCCAGCCTCCGCATCAGCGACGACGCCACCTATGACGACGTGCGCAGCGCCGCCGACGGCGTGGATAAGTGGAGACTGTACTTCAGCGCCTACAACACGGATAACTTCCTGGTAGACGGCGTGATCGTGGATGCCGACCATCCCTTCGACAAGCTGTACACCGAGCGCTTCAGCCACTACGGCGGCGCATCCATCTATACCGTGGATGCAAACGGCGACGCCACCTCCACTCTGCCCGCCACCGTCTCCCCCGTGGTCTACAGCCACGCCACCACCTACTCTGTGGACGTGGATAAGGACGGCAAGGGCGGCGCAGGCACCCCCAAGTACACCTATGCCGAGAACGACAGCCGCCTGATGGTCATGGCCACCGAGCAGCTGGAGGGCAAGGGCCTCATCGTCGTCTCCGGCGCAGCCTTCATGTCCAACTTCGAGGTCCAGGCCCAGCTGGATAACGGCGCCGAGAAGAACTATTCCAACTATCGCATCTGCGAGAACCTGGTCAGCTATCTCAACCCCGTGAAGATCACCCCCATCTCCGAGGTCCAGGCCCAGAAGGACGAGGGCATCAAGTACACCGTTGAGGGGATCGTTACCGCCAACGCCTCCGGCTATGATAAGGATACCGCCTTCTTTGACTGCATCTATGTTCAGGATGAAACCGGCGGCATCAACTGCTTCCCCGTGGCCGGTGTCTTCAAGATCGGCGACAAGGTCCGCGTCAGCGGCACCACCAGCTCCTACCAGGGCGAGCGCCAGCTGGCCGTGACCAAGATTGAGAAGATCGGCGAGGGCACTCCCGTAACACCCGCGGAAGTCACCGCCGACCAGGTGAATAACGGCTCCATCCTGGGCCAGCTCATCACCCTCAAGGGCTATGTCACCGGCATCGAGATGGCCAACGGCCTGATCCAGACCATTCTGATCCGCGATGCCCAGGGCAATGTGGCCCGGGTGTTTATCGACGGCTATATCACCACCGCTCAGGATGTACAAAACATCGCCGTGGGCTGCGCCATCGAGGCCACGGGTCTTGTCTCCTATGACAACACCTTCGTCCTGGAGGACGGCACCGCCATGGCCCCCCGCATCCGCATCCGCGATCGGGCGGACATCATCTGCACCGCTCACACCCACGCTTTCGGTGACTGGACCGTGACCACCCCCGCCGCCTGCACTGCGGACGGTGTGGAGACCCGCTCCTGCGCCTGCGGTGAGTCCGAGACCCGGGCCATCCCTGCCACCGGTCACACCTTCGGCGACTGGACTGTGACCACCCCCGCCACCTGCACTGCGGACGGTGTGGAGACCCGCTCCTGCGCCTGCGGTGAGTCCGAGACCCGGGCCATCCCTGCCACCGGTCACACCTTCGGCGACTGGACTGTGACCACCCCCGCCACCTGCACTGCGGACGGTGTGGAGACCCGCTCCTGCGCCTGCGGTGAGTCCGAGACCCGGGCCATCCCTGCCACCGGTCACACCTTCGGCGACTGGACTGTGACCACCCCCGCCACCTGCACTGCGGACGGTGTGGAGACCCGCTCCTGCGCCTGCGGTGAGTCCGAGACCCGGGCCATTCCCGCCACCGGTCATGTGGACGCCGACCACGACGGCAAGTGTGATGTCTGCCAGGCAGTCATCACGCCTGTGAATCCCGGCGATCCCGATCATCCCACGCCGGATAATCCCGACAAGCCCACACCCGATAAGCCCGCCACCGGCGATAGCAGCGCCATGGTGCTTTGGGTATCTGTCATGAGCATCACGGCTCTGGCCGGCGCTGCATTGCTTCGTTCCAAGAAGCGCCGCGCCTGATCGGCACATCCCCGGCAAAAGAAAACCCCACAGAGGAGAGGCTCTACGGAGCCTCTCCTCTCCTATTAGCAGAAGCGAGCCAGGCCGCAGACTGGCGCGGCAGGCCGTTTCCAGCACGCAAGCGTTACACCTTTTGCGGAGATTGGCAGCATAAACCCGGCGGATTCCCGCGCCGATCCGCTCCCCGGAATGGCGGGGACGCCCCCCGGTTGACTGCGCCGCCGGGGCGGGGTATACTGGACAGGCGGAGACCATCCGCAAACCATTTTGCTCCCGGAGGACCTGACCATGACAAACCCCAATTTTTCTCAAGGCCCCACGCCTGACCGTCCCTCCCCCGACATAGCCCCGGTGCTGGATGCCATCCAGGGGCTGCTGGACCGGCAGGAGCGGGTGCTGGCAGCCATTGACGGCCGCTGCGGCTCCGGAAAAACCACCCTGGCCGCCCGGCTGCAGGCGGAGCTGCCCTGCCGGGTGTTCCACATGGACGATTTCTTCCTGCAGCCCCACCAGCGCACGCAGGAGCGGCTGCAAACCCCCGGAGAAAATGTGGATCACGAGCGCTTCCTGCAGGAGGTGCTGCTGCCCGCCGCCCGGGGCGAGGCTGCGCTCTACCGGCCCTATCTCTGCGCCCAACAGGCCCTGGGACAGGCCGTTTCGGTCCCGCCCGCCCGGCTGACCATCGTGGAGGGCTCTTATGCCTGCCACCCGGCCCTGTGGCCCTACTATCACCTGCGGATCTTCCTCACCGTGGATCCCCGGGAGCAGCTGCGCCGCATCGAGGCGCGCAGCGGCCCGGAAAAGCTCCGGCAGTTCACGGACCGCTGGATCCCCCTGGAGGAGCAGTATTTCCGGGTCTTTTCTCTGCCGGAGCGGTGCGACCTTCTCCTGGAAACCTGAACCCATCGGGCAAAACTTGTCGAAATTTTTAGTTTTTCTTTTTTCATTCTTGTGCAGATTGCATAATTTTCTCCTTGTTTTTTTGGCGTACCAATTTTCCAAAAGGATTCCATTTTTCGGAAAAATCCTGTATGATAAAGGGTACAGAGAAACGCGAATACGTTTCTGAATTTTAAAGGAGGAAAAGAACCATGCGGAAAGTTTTAGCACTGCTTCTGTCCGTAGTCATGGCGCTGTCTCTGATGGTGACCACGGCTTGGGCAGACCCGGTGGAGCAGGATCTGGCCGGCAACACCGTCATCCTGCACACCAACGACGTGCACGGCGACATCGCCAAATACGCCAAGGTGGCTGCGCTGAAGGCCGAGCTCGAGGCCCGGGGCGCCGACGTCATCCTGGTGGATGCCGGCGACTACAGCCAGGGCACCATCTATGTCAGCGTCCACAAGGGCGCCGACGCCGTGACCATGATGAACGCCGCCGGCTACGATGTAGCCACCATCGGCAACCATGAGTTTGACTACGGTTATGAGCAGTTAAAGCAGAACATGGCCAACGCAAACTTCCAGGTGCTGTGCGCCAATGTCAGCAAGGACGGCAAGTCCATCTTTGACGCAAACACCATCATCGAAAAGGGCGGCATGAAGATCGGCTTCTTCGGCCTGGAGACCCCCGAGGCACAGACCAAGGCCAACCCCGCCCTGATCCAGGGGCTGACCTTCCTGGGTGCGGAGGATATGTACGCCGCCGCCCAGGCCCAGGTGGATGACCTGAAGGCCCAGGGCGCGGATGTGGTGATCTGCCTGTCCCATCTGGGTGTGGACAGCAGCTCCGAGCCCAATACCTCCTATGACCTGCTGGAGAAGGTCCCCGACATCGACTTCGTCATTGACGGCCACTCCCATTCCGTGATGCTGGCCGGCGCCGCGAAGCTCCAGACCGGCGTGGATGAGGACGGCAACCCCGTTTATATCGACAACCCCTATTATGAGCTGCCCATCCAGTCCACCGGCACGAAGCTTGCCTATGTGGGTGCCCTGCTCATCGACAACAAGACCATGCTGCCCGTGGATCTGGAGATGCTGGATCTGGGCCTGTATGAGTACGAGGACGCCAAGGTGGCCGCTGCCGCCAAGGCCATTATGGATCCCATTGACGCGGAGTTCAGCGCCGTGTTTGCCCAGTCCGAGGTAGAGCTCAACGGCGACAAGGAGCCGGGCAACCGCACCCAGGAGACCAACCTGGGCAACCTCATCACCGATGCCATGATGTGGGCCATCGAGACCAAGGCCCCCGGCGTTGACATGACCAATGCCGTGGCCATCACCAACGGCGGCGGCATCCGGGCGTGGATCCACGCAGGGGATATTTCCAAGGCGGACGTGACCACCGTTCTGCCCTTCGGCAACACCCTGGCCGTGGTATACGTCAAGGGCAGTGAGCTGCTGGAGGCACTGGAAGCATCCACCTTCTGCACGCCCATCTCCCTGGGCGGCTTCCCCCAGACGGCGGGCATGGAGCTGACTGTGGACTGCACCAAGGCCTATGATAAGGCCGACAGCACCTATCCCGGCTCCACCTACTACGGCCCCAAGAGCATCAACCGCGTCACCATCGAGAGCATCAACGGCCAGGCCTTCGATCCCGATCAGACCTACGCCGTGATCACCAACAACTTCACCGCCGCCGGCGGCGACACCTATTATGCTTTCGCGGCCGCATCCAGCCAGTTCGACACCGGCCTGCCCCTGGATGAGATCGTCATGGAGTATATCACCACCGTCCTGGGCGGCGTTGTGGGCCAGGAGTATGCCGAGCCCGACGGCCGCATGACCATCATCCTGCCCCCCGATGAGGACGACGGCAAGATCACCATCGGCGGCCTGGACGCCAACATCTGGATGACCAAGTACGGCAACGTCTATACCGACTGCAAGGCTGAGGACTTCATGGGCGACATGGGCTTCAACTGGGGCGACCTGGTCACCGTGAAGTTCCTGGATAAGACCCTGACCCTGCCCGTGATCCCCACCTATTCCTATGTGGATTCCGGCAAGCCCGCCATTATCGTGGAGAAGGGCGAGGACGGCAAGCCCACCGGTTATGTGAGCATGGCCATCAACATGGGCAACTTTGCCGAGACCTATGAGCTGGCCGTGAAGCACACGGACGAGGATAAGAACTGGTACTGGACCGCCTGGGAGGGCGTGACCTATCCCGTGGAGGTCACCTTCACCATGGCGGAGAAGGACGGCTACCGGGCGGAGTATATCCTGCACGAGCTGCAGCGCACCAACGACCGGGCGGACTATCCCGACCTGACGGATGAGGAGTTTGCCAACTTCCGCAACGTGGCCACCACCGGCATGGGCAAGAACCTGCTCTACCGCGGCTCCTCCCCCATCAATCCCGAGCTGGGCCGCAACGGCTATGCCGATGCCGCGCTGAAGAAGGCCGGCGTCACCGTCATCATGAACCTGGCGGACAGCGAGGCGGATGCCCAGGCCTACGAGGGCTTTGCTGACAGCTATTATGCCGGGCAGAAGGTCATTTACCTGAACCTGGGCGTGGACTTCACCGCTCCCGAGTTCCAGGCCGGCCTGGCAGACGGTCTGCGCTTCTTTGCTGCCAACAAGGGCGTATACTATGTCCACTGCACCGAGGGTAAGGACCGCGCCGGCTTCGTCAGCGCCCTGCTGGAGTGCCTCATGGGCGCCACCTTCAGCGAGGTGGTGGACGACTATATGACCACCTATTATAACTACTACGGCGTGGAGCCCGGCACCGATAAGTATACCGCCATCGCCGAGAGCAACATCATCAAGACCCTCCAGACCGCCTTCGGCGTGGAGGATCTGTCCAAGGCTGACCTGCAGAAGGGCGCCAAGGACTATATGAAGGCCATCGGCCTGACGGATGCGGAGATCACCTCTCTGATGACCAACCTGGGCTATAAGGCGCCCGCCACCGGCGATGCCGGCGTGGTGCTGTATATGGGCCTGGCCATCCTGGCCCTGACCGGCGGCGTATTCGTCGCAAGGAAGAAGGAGCTGTTCTGATCTCTTTCTCCGCACCCCATCTTATCACGGCAAACAGGGCCGGGGCACAATCGCCCCGGCCCTGTTTTTGCCAAATGGAAATCTGTACTGTTCAGATACCGTTTTTTATGTTATAATATTTGCAAATTGGTTATTATGCGCATTTTGTGCCATGTTTTTCCCGGCCCCGTCGGGCAGCGAAAATATGGTCGCAGGATAAAGGCCATTGGGAATCCGGCGGCGTGCAGATCATCGGCCGCCGGAAAAATGGGAAGGGAATTTTTACAACATGCTGGGTGTTTACAATTATACGGTGCTCCTGACCTACATCGGGATGCTCACGGGCCTCACGGGCATCGGCTTCGCCATGGGCGGGCGGATCCCATGGGCGCTGCTGTGCCTCCTTTTGGCAGGTCTGTGCGATATGTTTGACGGGAAGATCGCCTCCACGAAAAAAGACCGGACCCCGCAGGAAAAGCGTTTCGGCGTGCAGATTGACTCTCTCAGCGACCTGATCTGCTTCGGTGTGCTGCCCGGCGTCACGGTTTACGCTGCGGCCCACGGCGCACTCTATGCCGCCCTGGCGGCGGGGCTGTATGTGCTGGCGGCGCTGATCCGCCTGGCCTGGTTCAATGTGGACGAGGAGGAGCGGCAGGACGCCACCGGCGGCCAGCGAGAGGTATATCTGGGCCTGCCCGTCACCACCGCCGCCCTGTTTCTGCCCACGGTACTGGGCCTGGCCCGGCTGCTGCACGGCTCCCTGTCCATTCTCGGCGCGGCGCTGCTGGTGGTGATGGCTGCGGCCTTCCTGACCCCCTTCAAGCTGGCGAAGCCCCGCCTGCCGGGCATGATCCTCATGATCCTTGCGGGCTGCGGCGAGCTGGTCATCGTGCTGCTGGGGGTAAGGCCGTGAGCGGTAATTCCGGCTTTGTCCGCTTTCTGTATGGGACCGTTCCGGGCCGGCTGCTGCTCAAGGGCATCCTCGCCACCCATGCCGACCGTTTGGCGGTGGCGTTTCTCCGCTCCCGCCTGTCCCGGCCCCTGATCGCCCCCTACGCCCGGCGCAGCGGCATCGAGCTGACGGAGGCGCAGCGAAAAAGCTTCCGGACCTATCGGGATCTCTTTCTCCGCACCCGGGCGCCCGCTGACTTTGACGCCGAGCCCTCTCACCTCATCAGCCCCTGTGACGGCTGGCTCAGCGCCTATCCTATCCGGGAGGACAGCAGCTTTGCCATCAAGGGCTCCCACTACAGTCTCCACGACCTGCTCCAGGACGCGGACCTGGCTGCCCGCTTCACCGGTGGGGACTGCCTGGTGCTGCGCCTGTGCCCGTCGGATTACCACCACTACTGCTACATCGACGATGGCTTCCAGGGAGAAAACCACTTCATCCCCGGCGTGCTGCACAGCGTGCAGCCCATCGCCTGCGAGAAATACCCCGTCTTCGCCCTTAATCGCCGCAGCTGGACGCTGCTCCATACGGACCACTTCGGCCCCGTGGTGCAAACGGAGATCGGCGCCCTGGTGGTGGGCGGCATCGTGAACCTCCGGGAAAATCAGCCCGTGCGCCGGGGGGAAGAAAAGGGATACTTCGAGCTGGCTGGCTCCACCATCACCCTGCTCTTTCAAAAGGGCCGCATCCGTCTGAAGCCGGAGCTCCTGGTCGCCCTGGAGTGCGGCGAGGTGCAGGTGCGCCAGGGCCAGTGGATCGCCACCGCCCCGGCGGAAAACTGAATTTGGACCATCTCCAGCCCCGCACCCGGTGCGGGGCTGTGTATTTCTGTTGTCTGTTGACATCCCAAGCAGATTCTTATAGAATGAGGGCAGAAAAAACAAACCCGGAGGAGGTTTTTTTATGAACATCGGACTTTTGGGCTGCGGCGTGGTAGGCGGCGGCATTTTGGACTTCTGCGCGGAGCGGGCGGACCTCACTGTTACCAAGGTGCTGGTGCGCCGTCCCCGGCCGGAGCTGGGCGCCCTGGCGGTGACGGACATGGCCGCCATCACCGATGACCCCGCCATCGGCATCGTCATTGAGGTCATGGGCGGCCTGCACCCGGCCTATGAGTATATCTGCGCCGCCCTGCGCGCAGGCAAGCATGTGGTCACCGCCAACAAGGCAGTCATCAGCGCCTTTTATCCCGAGCTGACGCAGCTGGCGGCGGAAAACGGCGTGTCTCTGCGCTGCACCGCCGCCGTGGGCGGCGGCATCCCCTGGCTTGTGAATCTGGAGCGCTGCAAGCGGCTGGACGCCATCACCGAGCTGGGCGGCATCATGAACGGCACCACCAATTTCATCATGGATGCCATGCACGCCGCCCCGGTGTCCTTCCCGGAGATTTTAAAGCAGGCCCAGGAGCTGGGTTATGCCGAGGCGGATCCCTCCGCCGACATAGACGGCGATGACGTGCGCCGCAAGCTGACCATCTCCGCCAACGTTGCCTTTGATGCCCTCCTCCGGGAGGAGGACATCCCCATGTTCGGCATCCGCACCGTCACCGACGGGGACATCCGGGCATTCCAGGCCCACGGCTTTGTGTGCAAGCTCCTGGCCACCGCCAAGGCCGCTGCCGGCGGCGTCTGCGCCTTCATCGAACCCACCCTGGTGGCCAGCCATGACCTGGAGGCCGCCGTGCCCAAAAACTTCAATCTCATCACCTACTACGGGGAGAAGATCGGCCGCCACAGCTTCTTCGGCCAGGGCGCCGGGCGCTATCCCACCGCCTTCAACGCCGTGGAGGACTGCCTGGACATCCTGGCGGGCAAAAACGGCTTCTACACGGAGGCCATGGCTCCCGCCGCCGTCATCAACACGGACGAGGCCCATCCTTACTATGTCCGCACCGCCCGCCCGGACGAATTTCTGCAGTCCGTTACGGCAGAGCGCTGGGAGAGCGGCGTTGTCACCTCCTGCGTAAGCGTGGCGGATATGCTCCGCTGGGGCCGGGAGCAGCTGAAAAAAGACCCCACCTGCTTCCTGGCAGGTATCCGCTGACCGAGCACTTCAGCCGCAGCAGGCAATTTGCCTGCTGCGGCTTTTTTGCAAATAACACAAATTATTCATACATTTATCCATCATCTATGGTATAATATGTCCCGAGGATAGAATTTTGCCCACAGGGCAAGGAGGAGCAACAGCCATGATGGTCGAAAAACCCAACCGCCCGTCCCTGAAAAACATACATTTGCCCAACTCCACTCCCCAGCAGGAGAGGGAGCTGGCCCAAGGCATGGTGCGGGTAAACCACCTGTACCGCAGCGCCCTGAAAGTGGCCGTGGCGCAGATGGAGATCCTGGATGAGGAGTTTGCCACACTGAATGACCGCTCGCCCATCCACCACATTGAGTACCGCATCAAGACCCTGGACTCCATTGTGGAGAAGCTCCAGCGCCGGGGCCACGACGTCACCATTGACAACATCTACGCCTATGTCCAGGACGTGGCCGGCATCCGCATCATCTGCAACTATCTGGATGATATTTACTATCTGCGCAGCCTTCTCACCCGGAACGAGTCCTTCCGGGTGATCCAGGAGGTAGACTACATAAAAACTCCCAAGCCCTCCGGCTACCGCAGCCTGCACCTGATCGTGGAGGTGCCCATCGTCATCTCCGAGGGCACGCTGCACCTGCCGGTGGAGATCCAGCTGCGCACCATCGCCATGGATATGTGGGCCAGCCTGGAGCATGAGCTGCGGTATAAATCCACCCGCGCCTTCTCCCAGGCGGACGCCAACCGCCTGCGCCTGTGTTCCGAGGCGGTATTCGAGGTGGACCGGGAGATGCAGAACATCTACAAGGGCAAGCCTGCGGAGTATGAGGAGGGCGAACCGGAATCGGCCTCCGAACAGCAATCTGAGCAATAAGCAAAGAAATCACGCACCCGACATACATCGGGTGCGTGATTTCATCACAGGCAGAGACTGTTTATCCGCCGGGCGTATGCGCTGGTGTACGTCCGTAGCGTTGCCATGCTTCAGGCCCGGCTGCGCCGCAGCTTCAGCTGCAGCCGGTCTGCGATCATGGCAATAAATTCCGAATTTGTAGGCTTACCCTTCGCCGAGTTCACAGTGTATCCGAAATATTTCTGCAGGGTCTCCAGATCCCCGCGGTCCCACGCCACTTCAATGGCATGGCGGATCGCCCGTTCCACTCGGGATGGCGTGGTAGAGAATCGGCTGGCTACCTCAGGATACAGCACCTTGGTCACCGCGTTGATAACGTCCATATCCTGCACGGCGATCAAAATGGCCTCCCGCAGGTACTGATACCCCTTGATATGCGCCGGCACACCGATCTCATGGATGATCGCTGTCACCTGCCCTTCCAGAGCCGGGGAAAAATCCCCTGTCTCCTGTTGGGACTGGGCTGCCTGACGCATCAGTTCCAGTAAGGATTCTTCGCTGCAGGGCTTTGATAAAAAGTACCACACGCCCATCTGCACCGCCTGGCTCACAGTGCGCTGCACGCAGAACGCGGACACCACAATGGTCCTTGGTGCCCGGTCCCCCATGCTCTGCAGCTGCTTGAGCAGACCGAATCCGTCCAACTCAGGCAAAACCAGATCCATGATCAGCAGCTGCGGATACAGCTGCTGAACCAGTCGCAGCGCCTCCGCCCCGGAGCCGGTGCTTCCAACCACCTGGAATTCCCCTGTACTCTCCATGGTCTTCTTCAGTATCGTTCGATACTCCTCGCTTGCGTCTGCTAAAACAACGCTTGCCTTGTTTTCCATATTCTCCCTCGTCCTTACATATTAAATTTTCAGCGCATAATCCATTCTTCCTCAACAGCCCTCCCTTGCCTTGCATATAATATACCATATTTCAGTGTCGTTTTCAAGAAAATTTTAGCAATTTTCTACGATTTCTTGTTGTTTATTTTCGACAAATTTCGACAAATATCCTCCCGGGTCCTAAAATTATTTTTTTATCAATCTTCGGAAAAAGTTTGGCAAACTTTTTGTTTTTTCCGAATTCTTTTCTTTTTTCCCTGAAAATTTTCAAAAACTTTTTTACCATGTTTTTCCGTGTATTTTAATAAAAAAAATACATATTAAAAACTTTTTCGAATTAATTGACATTCCCGTCCGTTTGTGCCATTCTAATATTATATAATCAGAAAAGGAGTTGGTCGCGAATGAGCAGATTGGATATCAAGTCTCCCAGCAAAGCCGAGACTGTGGTGGAGAATCTCTATCGTGATGTAGAGCGCCGGATCGCCGCCAGCCCTCCGGGTCTGTGCCCGGTGGATATGTCGCTGAGCTTTCTGCGCCTCTGCCATGCCCAAAGCTGCGGCAAATGCGTGCCCTGCCGTATCGGCCTGGGGCAGCTGGCTCTGCTTTTGGAACAGGTTCTCTCTGGCACCGCCACTATGAATACCCTGGTCACCATTGAGAAGACCGCCCGCACCATCGTCAACACGGCGGACTGCGCCATCGGCCGGGACGCTGCGCGCCTGGTGGTAGACGGGCTGGAGGGTTTCCGGGATGATTATGAGGAGCACATCCTCCACCAGCGCTGCCTGGCCGGGCTGAAATACCCCGTTCCCTGTGTGGCCCTGTGCCCCGCCGGGGTGGATATTCCCGGCTACATGGCCCTGGTGGGCGAGGATCGCTGCGCCGATGCCGTGCGCCTGATCCGCAAGGATAACCCCTTCCCCACCGCCTGCGCCTATATCTGCGAGCATCCCTGCGAGGCCCGCTGCCGCCGGAATATGATCGACGATGCCATCAATATCCGCGGGCTCAAGCGCTACGCCGTGGATCACGCCGGAGAGGTGCCCCAGCCCCCATGCGCGCCGGCCACAGGCAAGACCGTTGCCATCGTGGGCGGCGGTCCCAGCGGGCTCAGCTGCGCCTACTATCTGGCCCTCATGGGCCACAAGGTCACCGTGTATGAGGAGGCCAAGCAGCTGGGCGGCATGCTCCGCTACGGCATCCCCAACTATCGCTTCCCCCGGCACCTGCTGGACGCCGAGATCGCGTCCATCCTGTCCCTGGGGATCGAGGTACATACCGGCATCACCGTGGGCAAGGATATCTGGCTGGAGGATCTGCAAAAGCAGTATGACTGCCTGTATATCGCCATCGGCGCACACCAAGACAAGAAAACCGGCATCCCCGGGGAGGACAGCAAGAACGTCATGTCCGCCGTGGAGATGCTCCGGGCCATCGGCGACGACATCATGCCCGATTTCACCGGCAAGAAGGTGGTGGTCATCGGCGGCGGCAATGTGGCTATGGACGTCACCCGCAGCTCTATCCGCCTGGGTGCCGAGAAGGTCACCTGCGTGTATCGCCGCCGCATTGAGGACATGACCGCTCTGCCCGACGAGGTCACCGGCGCCATGGCCGAGGGTGCCGAGATCATGACCCTGGCCGCTCCGGTCCGCATTGAGGCGGACGAGGACGGCGTGGCCAAGGCCCTGTGGGTCCAGCCCCAGCTCATTGGCGAGGCGGATAAGGCCGGCCGGCCCCGGCCCCACAACGCCGCCCTGGATGAGGTCCGCATCGAGGCGGACATCATCGTGGTGGCCATCGGCCAGGGTATTGAGATCAGCGGCTTCGACGCCGCCGGCGTGCCCATTAAGCGCGGCACCTTTGTGGCCGGTCTTTCCGGCCAGGTGGGCGACATGGATAACGTCTTCGCCGGGGGCGACTGCGTCACCGGCCCCGCCACTGCCATCCGCGCCATTGCCGCCGGCAAGGTGGCCGCCGCCAACATCGACGAGCACCTGGGCTACCGCCACGAGATCACCGTGGACATTGACATTCCCAGCCCCATGCTGAACAACCGCCCGCCCCATGGCCGCATCAACACCACCGAGCGGGAAGCCTGCCAGCGCAAGTGCGATTTTGAGGACATCGAGTGCGGCCTGACCCACGAGGGCGCCGTTACCGAGGCCTCCCGCTGCCTGCGGTGCGACCATTACGGCTATGGCATCTTCAAAGGAGGTCGAGTTGACAAATGGTAAATCTCATCATTGATAGAAAGCCGGTCTCCGTGCCGGAGGGCACCACCATTCTGGAGGCGGCCCGCTCCGTGAACATCCAGATCCCCACCCTCTGCTATCTCAAGGGCATCAACGAGATCGCCGCCTGCCGGCTGTGCATGGTGGAGATCGAGGGCTATCCGCGCCTGATCCCCTCTTGCGATAATGTAGTGGCCGAGGGTATGGTGGTCCGCACCAATTCCCCCCGGGCCCGGGAGGCCCGCCGGGTGAATATGCGCCTGCTGCTGAGCCAGCACGACACCCACTGCACCAAGTGTACCCGCAGCGGCAACTGCAAGCTGCAAAAGCTCACCAACGACTATAACCTCCTGGGCGACCACTACATCAAGGACCTGAAGAAGACGGAGGACGATTTCTCCAACCCCGTGGTGCGCATTGAGAACCGCTGTGTGCGCTGCATGCGCTGCGTGCAGGTGTGCGACAAGATCCAGAGCATGAACATCTGGGATCTGATGGGCACCGGCTCCCACACCACCATCGGCGTGGGGACGACCCGCCGCCTGGGGGATTCCGACTGCACCTTCTGCGGCCAGTGCATCATCCACTGCCCCGTGGGCGCCCTGCAGGAGCGGGATGACACCGGCAAGGTCTTCGACGCCCTGGCCGACCCCAAGAAGATCACCGTGGTGCAGATCGCCCCGGCCGTTCGGGCCGCCTGGGCGGAGTATTACCACCTGGACCCCAAGTTTGCCACAGCCCAGCGCATGGTCACCGCCCTGAAGCAGATCGGCTTTGACTATGTGTTCGACACCGACTTTGCCGCGGATCTGACCATCATGGAGGAAGCCACGGAGTTTATCGACCGTTTCACCCATCGGGACCGCTATACCTGGCCCATGTTCACCTCCTGCTGCCCCGGCTGGGTGCGGTTTGCAAAGAGTCAGTTCCCCCGGTTTGTGAGCAACCTCTCCACGGCCAAGAGCCCCCAGCAGATGTTCGGCGCCGTGGCCAAGAGCTACTTTGCCGAGAAGCTCGGCGTGGATCCCCACGACATTTTCGTGGTGTCCATCATGCCCTGTGTGTCCAAAAAGAGCGAGTGCGCCCTGCCCAATATGACCGATGCCTGCGGCGATCCGGATGTGAACGTGGTGCTCACCACCCGGGAGATGGTGCGCATGTTCCGGGGCGAGCAGATCGTCCCCGCCACCCTGGAGGAAACTCCCTTTGACAGTCCCCTGGGCACCGGCACCGGCGCGGCCGTGGTCTTCGGCTCCACCGGCGGCGTGATGGATGCCGCCCTGCGCACGGCCTACCGCATGGTCACGGGCAGCAATCCCGACCCCGATGCGTTCCGCGCCGTCCGGGGAATGGATGGCTGGAAGGAAGCTACCTTCGATATTCCCGGCGCCGGCACCGTCCGCATTGCGGTGGTCAGCGGCCTGGGCAATACCCGCCGGCTCATGCGGGCCCTGGAAAAGGGCGATGTATCCTATGACTTTGTAGAGGTCATGGCCTGCCCCGGCGGCTGCGCCGGCGGCGGCGGCCAGCCCATTCACGACGGCATCGAGTTGGCCGAGAGCCGGGGCAGCGTGCTGTGGGCCCTGGATCAGGCGGAGCCCGTCCGCTTCTCCCACGAGAACCCGGATGTCATGGCCCTGTACCGGGATTACCTGGGCACGCCCATGAGCGCCAAATCGCACCACCTGCTCCACACGGATCATCACGCCTGGAAAATGCCCTCCGGCAATTGATCCCCCCCGCCCTGATCGCTTAAATTCCCCGCCGCCCGTATGGGCGGCGGGGAATCATTTTTTACCTATTGCATTTTCCGCAGCTCTTACGTCGGCCGGTGGATACCGGTCCCGTCTCCGGCTTCACCTCGCCACCGGCGCATCCGGCCAGTAGATCACATAGCACTCCTGCATCTCGCCCATGAAGAAGAAAATATTCTCCCCCATCTCGATGTGTTCGCCGAAGGTCAGATCCGGCACAAACAGCCGTCCGCTGGTGCGCTTGGGCCCCTTGATGGTAAAGCCCTCTGCCGTGGGATGCTGGCGCAGCGCGTTGGCCGCCTCCTCCAGGCCGGGGAAATGCAGTGTCTTTTCCAGCTGCGCCAGCTGAGTGGCGCCGTTGATGTATACCAGGTGATTTTCGTCCTTGAACCAGTTGATGCGCATAGTGTGCTCCTCCTTTGCTGTCCGGGTTTTTGCCCATGTCCTCTTTGCCGCCCGCCGCCCCTTTGCCGTCCCATAGCAAAAAAGCCGCCCTCTGCATTGCTGCAGACCGGCGGTGCAGAAAACGCCGGTTCTTTCCTTCTCGGAAAGTTCCGGCGCTTGTCTTCTCTCATGCTTAACATGTCGTAGCGAAGAAAGCGCCCGCTGCGGTGGTGTCCTCCGCTGTGCAATTCTCCTGACTGGCGCCCCGGAGCATCCGCTCCCCGTTTGCAGCGTACCTTCTCGGAAACCTACCTTCCAATGGCGGACTTTCATCCCGGCGGCTTTCGCCGCTTCCGTGCATCCTTGCGCCTACAGTGCCGTTCGCGTGGGTCTTTACCCGTTCCTTTTAAACTGTCCCCTGCCCGTCTGCGGGCTTTACGGCAGACAGCCGCACAGCATCCCTGGACCTATTTACTTTTTGGGTTCGTGTATCTATTATACCTGCAGCCCCGACCCTTGTCAACGCGCAAAAAACTCCCCGCATACCATGCGGGGAGTCTGGAGCTTGTGGCCGGACTCGAACCGGCGACCTGCTCATTACGAGTGAGCTGCTCTACCAACTGAGCCACACAAGCATATCCTTTACGGACCTGGATATTATACCATCTTTTTTACTTGCCGTCAACTCTCATTTTTCCGGGCCGCGCGGAATACAGTCTGTATTCTTTCCTGCGTTTTCCTCCATATTTTCCCGCAGGATCCGGGCCGCGCTCCGGCCTCTCCCCTGCATTCGTCAAAATCACCAGGGAGAAAACCGCCCTTTCCCGCCATTTTCCGCTTCCGGGTGTGCGTTCTTCCCTCTCCGACAGATTAACATAACATTTTCTGTTTTTTGATTTTACAAATTGTTATCCACATTATCCACAGAGTTTTCCACATGCTCTTAGCCTTTGTTTTCAATACCTTCCGGAGTTATCCACCGTTTTCCCCCTCCCATATCCTCACTCTGTAAAAATAATGTCGATTTACATAATACATATCCGCTTCCAAAAATTTCCTCTCCCCGTTTTTCTCCCATTTTCCCCTCTTGACAAGACAAAAGAGAGAAGCTGCGCTTCTCTCTTTTGTACACGCTTATATCATCTTCCGTCACCGGGTGCGGCGGACGGCCATGCGATTAAAGGCCACATAGAGCCCCATGAGCACCGCGGTGCTGCCCACCAGGACCAGATACATCTGCCCGTTTGTCACCTGGTGGCCGAAGAAAAACAGATTGCAGTCCACGCTGCTGCGGATGGCCTCCACCACCTGGTCGGGAAAGCCCAGCCGCTCCATTTCGGCAAAGGCCCCGCCCATGGTGTGATTGCGCAGGAGACTGGTGCCGTAGGTGCCCGGCAGGAAGGACAGCACCTTCTGCAGCCCCTCCCCAAAATTGGACATGGGCATGTAGGCCCCGCAGATGAAGCCGTACCCGGCGCTGACGATGGTCCCCACCGCCGAAGCCTGACCGTCGGTTGTAAGCCAAAAATTGATGCAGGAGGACAGAGCCGTGCCGAACATGGTCAGCAAGAGCACATCCAGCAGCAGCGCGGCCACATCCCCGGCCGTGAGATACCAACCCGCCCAGGCCAAATACCCCAGGCACACCGCCGCGGCGGTGAGGGTCACAATGAGGGTGGACAGCAGGCTGGCCATATAGTAACCCATGGCCATGACAGCCGGCCGCACGGGAGTGATGGTCAGATCGTGGCGTGCGCCGCTGGTCTTGTCCTTTATCATCAGCAGATTGGAACAGAAGGCCACCGTCACGCAGCTCACTGCCAGCAGGGAGGACACCAGCTGGCCGCCTACCACGCCGTTTATAATGCTGTCGGAAACCACCGCCCCAGCCTCCGTCAGGGCCGAGCGGAAGGAATCGTCAAACACCTTTTTCAGAAACGTGACATACAGCACCAGCAATATCACCGGCGTGATGAGGGAGGAGAAGAACATCCCCTTGTCCTTGAAATACAGCTTTGTGTTGCGCCGGATCAGCGCGCCCAGTCCGGTCATTTGCCCTCACCTCCCGTGAGTTTTTTGCCCGTAACGGCCAGGAACACATCGTCCATCTTGCCCTTGGTGATCTCATAGTCCCGGAATATATCCGGGAATTTCAGGATCAGCTCCGTGGCCGCCGCCGTATCCGGCACGAACACCCGGTAGGCATCCCGGATCGCCTCGTAGTCGGCCCCCAGGGTCTTCACCTGCTCCTCCCGGACGCCGTATAGGGTGATAAAGTCGCCGGTATATGTATTTTTCAGGGTCAGGGGCGTGCCCTCGGCGGCAATTTTTCCGTGGTCGATGATGACCACATAGTCTGCCTCCGCCGCCTCCTCCATGTAGTGGGTAGTCAGGAACACCGTCATGCCCTTTTCCCGGCGCAGCCGGCCCATGACCTGCCAAAGGGTGGCACGGGTTTGGGGATCCAGCCCCGTGGTGGGTTCGTCCAAAATAAGAATTTCCGGCTCGTGAAGCAGCGCCCGGGCAATGTCGATGCGCCGGCGCTGGCCGCCGGAGAGCTTGCCCAGGGGCCGCTTCAGCAGGTCGCCGAATTCCAGCAGTCCCGCCAGCTCTGCGAGCCTGTTTTCAAAGGCCCGGCCCTTGATGCCGTACAGGGCCGCCCGGCTGCGCAGATTGTCCCGGACGGACAGCTCCCTGTCCAGCACCGAGTTCTGAAACACCACGCCCAGCTTCCGCCGGATGCTGTCCGGCTCCCGGTCCAGGTCCGCCCCGCCGATGATCACGCTGCCGCTGTCCTTGCGCAGCTGGCCGCACAGGATGTTGATGGTGGTGGATTTCCCCGCGCCGTTCACTCCCAAAAAGGCGAACAGCTCTCCCTTTTTCACGCGGAAGTTCAGATCCTGCACCGCCTGCACATCCCCAAAGGTCTTGTGCAGATGGCGGACCTCCATGATATTATCCATATTTACTTCCCTCACAGATTTGCAAACACGGCGCAGCCCTTCGTTTTGATCCAGCGGAGCAGCAGCACACATGCCGCCAGCGTCACCGCGGCAAAGGCGGCCATAAACGCCATATAGCCCATGCGCCAGCCGATCAGGAAGAAGCCGCCGGCCAGCAGCGCCGCATACACCATGCCGCTGAGCATGGCCAGGGCCACAGCGCCGCCCTGCTTGATGGGGGTGATCTCACTGGTCCAGTGGAGGTTGGGCATTTTCAGGCCCAGGAACAGGCCCAGCAGAGCCGACAGCACCGTAAACAGCGCCGCCACCACCAGGGCCAGGGCCGTCTGCGCCGCCGCAGCGGGGCTCACAATGGCCACGCACACGCCACACAGGGCCGCCGGAACGGCCGTGAGCAGCAGATGCATTCTGAGCTTGGCGCGCAGCACCTGCCACGTCTTCACCGGCAGGGACTGGGCCAGCCACAGGCTCTTGCCCTCCAGGGACACGGAGGGGGCCGCCATATCGTTCATGCTCACCAGGGTGCACAGTCCTGCGCACAGCAGCACCGACAGTGCCCCCGGTCTATCGTCAAACACCATCTCCAGCATCGGCAGGAAGGCGCCGCCCTTCCACACCAGCGCCACCGCACCGATGACCAGGCCCAGGGTACCCAGGCCGCAGTTGAGCATGTAGTTGGCGCTGGCGGTGAAGTGGGCCAGCTCCCGCCCCAGCAGGGCGCTGTCCACGCTCTTGAGCCGGACAGCCTTCTCCCGGTATTCCCTCTTGGCCACGGCTCCGGTGGAGGTGGCCAGCTTCAAAAAGCTCCGGGCGATGAGATACCACACCAGGCCAAACAGCACCAGCACCGCCGCCGTCACAATGGCCATGGCCGCGCCGTCGCCCACGGCCACCCGGCCCAGCAGGTACAGCGGGTAGGCCGCGCTGCGGATGCTGTCGCCGTAGTAAACGGCGTTGGCCAGCAGCTCTGCCAGCAGGCTCTGAGCCTTGGCGTAGAAGAAGTAGTATGCTCCGATGAACACCAGGGACACCAGCACCGTGATAAAGCTCTTGTTCTTCAGCTTCTGGCTGATCTTAGCCACGACCCATCCCAGTGCGCAGGACAGGGTCAGCACGAAAACAGACAGCAGCACCAGCAGTAGCAGGCCGCCCAGCACCGTCTTAGCCGACATCTCCACCACGACCCAGTACACGATGAGCGCCGGCAGATACACCACGGCGGAATACATCAGGCCCATGAGATACACGCTGATGAGCCGGGCCGCCATGATGACCCGCACCGGGATGGGCAGCGACAGCAGCAGGTCGTTGTCCTTGGCCATGTAGAGGCTGGAATAGGTGTTGAACACGCTGCCGAATGTGCCCAAAAACGCCGCCAGCAGCGTCATGATCGTAAAGTACAGCCAGTCCATGCCCACCTGGGCCATTTCCCCGCACATAGCCAGGGACAGGAAGGTGAACAGGCCGCCCAGCACGCCCACCATCAGCACCACGAAAAACACAAAGAATCCGATGGTGGCCGCCTTGGACCGGGCCCGATTCTTTTTTGCGTCATATGTATAGCTGCGGAAGATCTCCCCCAGCTGTTTTTTCACCAGGATCTTCAGCATGATTCATCCTCCAGCTCCAGGAATACCTCCTCCAGGGAGTCGTCGCCCTTCACTTCCTCCATGGTGCCGGAGCGGATGAGCTTGCCGCCCTTGATGATGGCCACCTTGTCGCACAGCTTTTCGGCCACCTCCAGCACATGGGTGGAGAAGAAGATAGCGCCGCCCGCGTCGCACAGCTCCCGCATCATCCCCTTGAGGATGTGGGCCGCCTTGGGATCCAGGCCCACAAAGGGCTCATCCATGATGATGAGCTTGGGGTCGTGGAGCCAGGCGGAGATGATGGCCAGCTTCTGCTTCATGCCGTGGGAATAGGCGGCAATGGGCTGGGCCAGGTCCGCCGTCAGTTCAAAGAGGTCGGCATACTTGCGGATGCGCTCCTGGCGCACCTGGGCGCTCACGCCGAAGATGTCGGCGATGAAGTTCAGATACTTGATGCCCGTCATGTACTCGTACAGATCCGGGTTATCGGGGATGTAGGCGATCTCCTTTTTGCATTCCAGGGGCTGGGTGCGCACGGACTTGCCGTCCACCAGGATCTCCCCGCCGTCAAACTGCAAGATCCCCGCCACGGATTTCAGCGTTGTGGTCTTGCCGGCGCCGTTGTGGCCGATAAAGCCGTAAATTTCCCCCGCCTGAATGTGCAGGCTCAGGTCATCCACCGCTTTTTTCTCCCCATATGTCTTGGTCAGATGTTCGATTTTCAGCATTCTGTTTTCCTCCGTTTTCTTCTTTCAAAATTCCATGACCAGGCCCACCTGCAGCAGGTGCAGCTTCTCGCCCAGCTCCCGGCGCAGCACCTGGTAGGCCCGTTCCTTGGTGCAGTGTCCGGTACACACATAGGCGATGCCGGTCTGCTGGATCTCCTTTGCCAGCTCCCGCACCTCTGCCTTGGATTTGTTATATAGATGAAAGCCACCGATGATGGCATACACCGTCTTGCCCGGGAACATCCCCGCCACCTCGCGGATGATGTTGGCCGCCCCGCCGTGGGAGCAGCTGTTGAAGATCACAAGCCCCTTTTCCGTTTCCAAAACCAGGCTCTGCTCGTGGGAAAAGTCGTCCGGGACCCACCGGCCGTCCTCCCGGCGGTACATGCTCTCCCGCCGGCCCACGCGCTCCAGCCCCACGGTCTTGTGGGGCACCAGATGCACCCCCGGCAGGATCTCCACAGGCTCCTTCCCGGCATACACGATCCGGTCCCGATAGTCCTGCAGCACGGTCTTCGGCACGCCGATGTACCGCCGCAAAAACAGTTTCTTGAAATAGCAGTCCGCCCCGCAGGTGCGTCCCACATAGAACTTCGCCCTGCTGTTGCAGCGGAAAAACGCCTCCATGCCGTTTGCATGGTCATAATGTGCGTGGGACAGCACCGCCGCGTCCACCGCCGCCAGGTCAAGGCCCAGCTTCTCCGCATTCTGCACGAACAGGTCGGATGCCCCGGTGTCCAGCAGAATGCGCTTTTCGCCATACTCAATGTAAATGCACAGACCCCATTCACCCGAAAGGGCCCCGCTTCCCCGGTTGTCCACGACCACCGTAGCTTTCACGCGCTCACCTCTTAAAATTTCCCGATATATAGTTTGCAGTATACATTATACACTACCCGCCCGGGCTGTCAATAAGCTGCCGCCAATCTCTACTATTTTGACACAACCCCCGCATTTTTTGACACATAAAACGGCTCAGCCTCTTTTAGAGGCTGAGCCGTTCTGCCGGTTATTCTCTTTCGTCCAGGTCCATGGTGGCGTAGGCGTTCAGGTCCAGCCCGCCGCGCTTTCCGGCCAGGTATTCATAGTAGCCCTGGGCGCCGATCATGGCGCCGTTGTCGCCGCAGAGACTGAGGGGCGGCACATACAGGGTGCAGCCCTCTTTTTCGCAGGCGGCCTTCAGGTCCGCCCGGATGATGGAGTTGGCGGCCACACCCCCGGCGGCTACGATGGTCTTTCGCCCGCAGCGCCGGGCAGCCTCCATGGCCCGGGGCACCAGCTCATCGCTGACGGCCCGGGTGAAATCCCGGGCCAGGGCGGCCCGGTCCAGGGGTTCCCCCTTCTGCTGGGCGTTATGGGCCAGATTCACCACGGCGGTTTTCAGGCCCGAGAAGCTCATGTCCAGGTCAGCGCCGTCCACATGGGCCCGGGGCAGGTCGTATACGCCCCCCTGGGACTGCCGGGCCAGCTCATCCATGGGCTTGCCGCCGGGATAGGGCAGGCCCAGGACCCGGGCAGCCTTGTCAAAGCACTCCCCGGCGGCATCGTCCCGGGTGGCCCCGAGAATCTCCATCTCCGTATAGTCCTTCACATCCACGATGAGCGTGTTGCCCCCGGAGATGGCCAGGGCCAGGAACGGCGGCTCCAGCTCCGGAAAGGCCAGGTAATTGGCGGCGATGTGCCCCCGGATGTGATGCACCGGGATCAGCGGCACCCCCAGGCTGTAGGCCACGCTCTTGGCAAAGCTCACCGCCACCAGCACTGCCCCGATGAGACCCGGAGCGTAGGTCACGGCCACCGCGTCAATGTCTTTTTTCGTCAGACCCGCGCCGGAGAGGGCCTGGTCCGTCAGGCCGGAAATGGCCTCCACATGCTTGCGCGAGGCGATCTCCGGCACCACGCCGCCGTAGAGGGCGTGCATGTCCGCCTGGGACAGGATCGCATCGGACAGCACCGTGCGCCCATCCCGGACCACCGCCACGGCAGTCTCGTCGCAGGAGGATTCAAAGGCCAAAATGTTCATGCTTCCGCCTCCCCGTAGGTTTTTGTCAGGATCAGTGCATCCTCCTTGGGCAAGTCGTAGTAGTTCTTCCGCCGGCCCGCCTGCCGGAAGCCGAAGCTCTCATACAGGGCGATGGCCGCGGTGTTGGAGGGCCGCACCTCCAGGGTGAGAAAAGCCAGCTTGTTCCCCCGGGCAAAGTTTTCAAACACAGCCAGGAGCTTGGCCGCCACGCCCTGGCGGCGGTACTCCGGGAACACCGCCACATTGGTGATGTAGCCCTCATCGGCCACCACCAAAAGGCCCGCGTAGCCGATCACTTTGCCCGTGTCTCCGTCCTGGGCCACCAGGAAGGCGGCGCACTGATTTTCCAGCTCCTCCGCCAGCATCTTGCGGCTCCAGGGCCGGGAAAAGCAGATCCTCTCCAGCTTTTCCAGCTCCTCCAGATGGTCCGCGTTCATGGGTACGATCTTGATTATATTGTTCATGTGTGTACCTGCTCTTTTTCAGATGTATTTTCTCCAGTGACGGTATCTTGAGGGCTATTGTTCACTGTGTAATCGACCTCGATGGTATCCAAAGGAGCGGATTCCCGGTTATCGGAAAAGTCGCCCTCGACGAACCACTTATAGGCGCGGGCTGCGATGATTTTTGTCTCGGCGTAATCCAGTCCGCCACCGATGAAGGCGCCGACTCCGGGAACCAGCTTCCCGATATTTATGAGTCCCTTACTGCCCATTTTGGTCAGTAGGCGAAAGCCCACTTTTTGATTGATTGCGGTTAAGACACGTCCGGGGATTTTCCTGGCGAGGCCCTCGGCAATCTTGACGCCAAATTTAACACCGAACTGTTTGACCAGCAGGTTAACAGAAACACCCGCCAGACAGGCGTATACAAAAGTTTGTACCTGGTCGCTGTGAAGGTCGTATCCGGCTATATAGGCGGTGCAAGCGATCATGCGCATTTGCACATAAAGAACACTACTGATGTTGGCGGGAATGGCAACTGGTAGAGTAATAATGCCACCGAACCCTGTGAGGAAGCCGGAGGTGGCACATTTGATGACCTGGTTCTTGAGCATGGCTTTTGCGGCAACTTCCTTGGAGGAATGTTTGCTCATGTAGTCCAGAGCCATTGCGCTGACGGGCACGCTCACCTTGGGAACACCGGCGAGGACCTTTTGATAAAGGGTATCCAGCAGAGTCATAATGTCTGCCTGCGTGAAGCCTTTTTTCTGTTCCGTAGCCATTTGTTTTCTCCTTTATAATTATTTATCCTTTCGCTTCCAGCCAGGTCTTGCCGCTGTGGGCCTGGGCGGGCAGGGGCACGGACAGGCGTACCACGCCGCTCATTTCCTCCTCCAGCAGCCGCTCCACGATCTCTTTTTCTTCCTCCGGGCACTCCACGATCAGCTCGTCGTGGACCTGCATGATGAGCTTTGCTCCCAGGCCCTCCCGCTTCAGGCGCTGCTCCACCCGGACCATGGCCAGCTTCATAATGTCCGCCGCCGTGCCCTGGATGGGCATGTTCAGCGCCACCCGCTCCCCGAAGGAGCGCATGTTGAAATTGGAGCTTTTCAGCTCCGGCAGCGCCCGGCGCCGGTGCATGAGGGTTTCCACATAGCCTTTTTCCCGGGCCGTCTCCACCACCTGCTCCATATAGCGCTTCACGCCCCGGTAGGTGTCAAAATACCGCTCCATATACTCCTTGGCCTCGGCCACGGATACACCGATGTCCTGGGCCAGGGAAAAAGCGGAGATGCCATACACGATGCCAAAGTTCACCGCCTTGGCGCTGGAGCGCATCCGGCCCGTCACCTCCTCCGGGGCCACATGGAACACCTTGGCCGCCGTGAGGGTATGGAAATCCTCTCCGGAGAGGAACGCCTGCTGCATAGCCTCGTCCCCGGAGATATGGGCCAGCAGCCGCAGCTCCACCTGGGAGTAGTCCGCATCCACCAGCACGTTCCCCGGGGCGGCCACGAACATGCCCCGGATCCGGCTGCCCACCTCCGTGCGGGCGGGGATGTTCTGCAGATTCGGCTCCGTGGAGGACAGGCGGCCCGTGGCCGTCACCGTCATCTGGAAGCTGGTGCGGATGCGCCCGTCCGGGTCCACCACCTTCAGCAGGCCGTCGGCATAGGTGCTTTTCAGCTTGGCGTACTGCCGGTACTCCAGCACATCCGCCACAATGGGAGCCTGCCAGCGGAGCTTTTCCAGCACGTCCGCATTGGTGGACCACCCGGTTTTGGTCTTTTTCCCGTGGGGCAGCTGCATTTTTTCAAAGAGCACCGTCCCCAGCTGCTTGGGGGAGTTGATGTTGAAGCTCTCCCCGGCCTGGTCGTAGATGCGGCCCTCCAGGTCCGCGATCCGGTCGGCCATGTCATGGCCGAAGGCCGCCAGGGCCTTGCCGTCTACCAAAAAGCCTCGCTGCTCCATCCGGGCCAGCACGGCGCAAAGGGGCAGCTCCACGGTCTCGTAGAGCTCAGTCATGTCCAGCTCCCGCAGCTTTCCCGGCAGGATGTCGTACAGCGCCGCCACGGCGGAGCCGTAGCTGTGCAGGGCCGCCCAGGCGGCAGCGGTGTCCCCCAGGGGCGCAAAGGCCTCCTTTTCCAGGTGCGCGGGCCTGGGCAGCTCCTCGTTGAAATACGTCACAAACAGCCGCTGCAGGTCGTAGCTGCCCGCTGTGGCGTCCAGCAGATAGGCCGCCAGGGCCGTGTCGAATATATACCCCTCCGGGTCCACGCCCCGCTCCAGCAGGGCGCGCATGGTGTCCTTTATATTATGCCCCACCTTGCGGATGTCCGCGGCAAACAGCGCCGCCAGCAGCGCCTGCCAGTCGCCGCCGTAGGTGTTCTCCTGCAGCTCCGCCGCCGCAGCGGTGTCCGCTCCCGTGTCCCACTGGACGGACAGGGCCGTCAGGTCCGGCAGGGCATAGACCGTCACATGGTCCGCCTGCCGCCACTTTGCCAGCAGCTGCATCGCCTGCGCTTCGCCGGTTACCGATTCCACCGTCACGGTGTATTCCGTTTTTTCCTCCGCCTGCCGGACCGGAGACAAGCCGTATTTTTCGATTAGCTTGGAAAATTCCAGCTTCAGAAACAGGTCATACAGCTCCGGCTTAAAGGGCCGGCGCAGATTATCCTCAGGCGCAAACTCCATGGGCACATCGGTGACGATGGTCGCCAGCCAGTAGCTGTGCCGGGCGCTCTCCTCCCCCTCGGTCAGCCGGCGGATGGCGGCGGGCTTGGCGTTTATATCCGGCAGACGTCTGTAGATCTCGTCGATGGAGCCGTACTCCTGTACCAGGGCCATGGCGGTTTTCTCCCCCACCCCTGGCACCCCGGGGATGTTGTCGGAGGAGTCGCCCATGAGCGCCTTCAGGTCGATCATGTGAATGGGGTCAAAGCCGTAGGCCGCCCGGAAGGTCTCCGGGGTCATGTCCTTAGTGGTGGTCTGGCCCATGCGGGTGGACACCAGCTTCACCTTGGTGTGGTCGGTGATGAGCTGCAGGCTGTCCTTGTCGCCGGTAACGGCCACGCAGTCCCAGCCCGCCGCCTGGCACCTGCGGCTGATGGTGCCGATGAGGTCGTCCGCCTCCCAGCCCGCCATCTCATAGCGTGGGATATCCATGGCGTCCAGCACTTCCTTCAGCACCGGCATCTGCATGGCCAGCTCCTCGGGCATGGCGTGGCGGGTGGCCTTGTAATTCTCGTCTGCCTTATGGCGGAAGGTGGGCTCCCGCCGGTCAAAGGCCACGCACAGGGCCTCCGGCTGCTCCTCATCCAGCAGCCGCTGCATGGTGGTCACAAAGCCGTACACCGCGTGGGTGAAAAGCCCGTCCCGGGTGCTCAGGGGCCGTATGCCGTAAAACGAGCGGTTGATGATGCTGTTCCCGTCGATAACCATCAGCTTCATGGGTAAACCCTCCGTGAATAAAACCAGTTGGTATAAGTATACGCTATTTTTCCCTCTAAAACAACCAAAACTCTTGACACCGCTGCGAATTGTGTTACACTTTCTTTTATCGGCTCGAAAGGAGGGCTTTTTTTGCTCCATTCTGTGTGGACCGTTGGGCAGCAGGTGCTCATCTTATTTATATTGGCCGGCGTCGGTTTTGCCCTGGGCAAAGCCAAGATGATCGGCGAAAAGTTCAGCCGGGACGGCAGCCATTTGGTCATGTATGTGGTCTCTCCCTGCATGATGGTGGTGGCCTTTCAGCGCAGCTTTGAGGCGGAGGGCTTTCACAACTTCTGCATGGCGCTGCTGCTGGGTCTGCTGATCCACGCCTTCGGCGTGGTCATGGCCCAGTTCTTCTTCCGTAATAAAACGGAAAAAGCGGATGACCTGCGCTTCAGCGTAGTCCATTCCAACTGCGGCTTCATGGGCTATCCTCTCCAGGCCGCCCTTTTGGGCACCATCGGCGTCTTTTACGGTTCCGCCTTCTGCACGGTGTTCACCCTCTTTGCCTGGACCTATGGCCTGGCGCAGATGTCCGGCGGCCGGCAGGCCCTGTCGCTGAAAACCATTCTGCTCAACCCGGGCATTCTCAGTGTGGTAGTGGCCCTGGCTCTGTACCTGGGCAATGTGTCCCTGCCGGAGCTGATCCTCACCCCGGTCACCTATCTCTCCCAGCTGAACACCCCCCTGCCCATGGTCATCGTGGGCTATCAGCTCTCCCAGGCCAACCTGCCGGCCGCGTTCCGGGGCTGGGATACCTGGCTGGCCATTTTCCTGCGGCTCATTGTCACCCCGGCCGCTGCCATTGGTTTCTGCCTGCTGCTGCATGTCGACCATGGCGTAGCCGTAGCGGTGGTGTCGGCAGCTGCCGCTCCCTGCGCCGCCCTGCTGAGTATTTTCTCCGCCCGTTATGGCCGGGATACCGCCCTGGCCTCCGGCCTGGTGGCAGGAGAGACCCTGCTCAGCGCCCTCACCATGCCGCTCATGGTGGGCCTGGCGGTGGCACTTTGCTGAAAGCGATTCCTCCCTATAACACCGCAGAGGGCTGCGCGAAACCATTCGCGCAGCCCTCTGTTTTGTTGTCTTCCGCCGGGGCCGATCACTGCAGCAGCTTGAACCCCATGATCACCGCGCCCAGCACCACCAGCACCACACCGGTGGCCCGGTTCAGGGTCTTGGGCTCCGCCTTGTTGGCAAACACGGCGGCGATCCGCGCCCAGACCAGCGTAAAGATCACGCACAGCACCCACACCAGAATATCCGGCAGACCGCCTATGACAAAGTGTGATACCGCACCGGTCAAGGCCGTAAAGGTCATGATGAATACGCTGGTGCCCACGGCGGTCTTCAGCTCATAGCCCATGACGCTGGTCAGGATCAGAAGCATCATCATGCCGCCGCCTGCGCCGATAAACCCGCAGATAAAGCCGATCACCACGCCGCAGACCACGGATTGGGCCGCCCGTTTCCCGGCAGATACCCCCGCCATGGCCTCCTTGGTGGTCATAACCGGCCGCACGATGAATTTAATGCCCAGCAGGAACGTCATGCACACCGAAAACCCGCCCATGGTCGTACTGGGCACCAGCTTGGCCACATAGCTTCCCACCACGGTAAAAACCAGGACGCTGGCCATCATGATCAGGCCGTTTTTGATGTCCAGGTTTTTGTTTTTGTGATAGGTATACGCTGAAATGGCACTGGCCAGCACATCGGATGACAGGGCGATGCCCACCGCCATGTAGGGATCCATGTGCAGAAAGGTGATGAGCATCGGGCTGATGACCGCGGCGGCGCTCATCCCGGCGAAACCGGTGCCCAGCCCCGCGCCCATGCCGGCAAAAAAGGTCACAATGACCGTCAGTAAAATATCCATCGATTATGTTTCCTCCTCCAAGATCGCATCCAGGTTTTCTCCGATCCGGTGTAGGGCTGCGGAAAACGCATTCCGCTCCTCCTCATCCATCCCGTCGAGCAGCTTCTCGAAAAAATCCTCCTGCAGCAGCCGTCCCTTTGCAATGACGGGCTGTGCCTTGTCCGTGCAGAGCAGCAGGGTTTTTCGCCGGTCCCCCGGGACCTGCTGCCGCTCCAGGTATCCCTCCCGCACCAGTCGGTCCACATGCACCGAGACCAGGTTTGCCTTAATACGGCGCATTTCCACAATGTCCCGGGCTGTCTTATAGGCGGGGTTATTCCCCAAAAACATCAGGATGTCAAAGGCCGTCTGAGGCAGCCCCAGTTCCCTGCACAGGGGCCTGCACACCTGCCGATAGGCCAGCGAGAACTTTTTGGCAGTTTCCAGGCGAAAATTCAACTCTGATCCTCCTCTGTTATTTCGTTTTTGAATCTTTCAATTACGAAGTATTATAGCACGGCAGCCGCAGATGTCAAGAGTCCCGGCTGCTCAAATATCTATTTTTTCACTGCAAACCCGCCCGCCGCCTGTTACACAGCGGTGGATTATTCCGCATTTATATGGTATAATTGCTTTAATCGATCAATAGAGCGGGGCAAGTACGCATGGAACTGAATATCAATTCACCGGTTTATTATAAGGATCATTACGGCATCGACAATGAAGTGTATCGATTCACTCAAAAAGTGCACAAATTTTTCAAAGAAAGGGAGTATAGCCGCACCTTGCAGATCATCGGCATCATTCCCATCGTGGCTCCCCGTGACGAATACGCCGCCCGCGGCTATAGGGAAAAGGTGAAATTCTTGTGCGGCAAGAGCGTTGCCTCCGTGGAGATCAGGATAGATTTTGATAAGTACCATAGCGCCGACACTGCCGGGAAAGTCACCCTGACCAAAGAAATGCTTTTGGCGGCGGCAAGCCGCATAAAGGCTAAAGTGGATTTTGATTACGACAGGTTCAAGGATGATTTGGAGAGCCTATGCAATTCTGCATTCCCAATTGAAGGTCCAACGTTGGTTAAAAACAGATCCACCAAAGGATGGTAACGGTATGGATATGTATTTTTCTGCCAAAACGCAGACGCTGGCACAGTTCAAAATCCACTATAACAAGCAGCTTTTAAACGAAGCACCCAAAAACGGCTCGCCTGTCATATTCTGTGCTATGGCGAATCAAACGCCCCAAAACCGATATGACATCGTGGAGTTTCTAATTGACGAAGGAGCGGAGCTGAACGGAACAAACGCCGATGGCGAAACGCTATTTCACGTTCTCTTTTCTCGCCCTAAGCACATCATGGAGCAAACAGTGAAATTGACTCGGATATTGATAGATGCCGGCGCAGACATCAATCAATTGGATGCCAGGAACCGATTGGCTATTCAGTACCTTATCAGCCACCCAAAGCTTACCGACCAGGATTTTGCGCCGCTGTATGAGGTCATATTCCAAAACTGCACACTTGATCTGAACACAAAAAACGATTGGGGCTATACGCCGATTGAGCTTGCCCGAAAATTTCCATATCGTGCGGATTTGCTTAAACGAATGACGACCTAAATGGGCAATGCCCCACAGGAGTTCATGATCCTGTGGGGCATTTTATAGCCGTATCACTCGATTCCGGGAGATAATAAAACCATCCCATTATCGCAGAAAAGCAAAAAGAGAAGACACCCTATTGGGTGTCTTCTCTATGTTGGCGCTACCTATTTTTCCGGGCCGTCTCCAGCCAAGTATCGTGGGCAGAAGCGAGCTTAACTTCCGTGTTCGGGATGGGAACGGGTGGACCCTCGCCCTAATCAGCACCAACTATGAAGTTTATTGCACCTTCAAAACCGAACAATGTATCAAGGAATCAGGAAGGCCATTGCCTGCATAAATTGTAGGTCAAGCCCTCGGGCTATTAGTACCGGTCAGCTGC
>CABMQL010000011.1 GCA_902388735.1 uncultured Eubacteriales bacterium
GTCCCATTTGGGACCGGCCGCCCTCTTGAAGTTTTACACAGGGGCTATTCCGCACCCTTCAGCGCCCGGTCCATGGGGATCTTTTGGATCCGCCGGAAGTCCAGGCCCAGCACCAACAGGTAGCCGATGAGCACAAAGGCGAACATCTGCACATAGCCCACAGGCTCCATGCGGAAGTCGAACCAGCCGCTGTAGCCGGCCATGATGGCCCGCCAGGCCGTCTTCATAACGGCTACGCCCAAAAACACGCTGACAGCGTCCGCCAGCACCAGGACGATGGTGGTGCTCAGTAGATACAGGCGGGCGATCTCGCCGTTCTGATAGCCCAGGATCTTTACCATGGAGATGGCGGTTTCGTTCTTCTCGATGATGAGCTTGGTCAGCAGGTAGATCATTACAGCCGACAGCAGGATGCACAGGTACTGGAAGTAGGTCATGTAGGAGCCCATGGAGTGATCCATCTGATCGGCCATCTTCTGAATATCCCGGATGGTGATGACCGTGGCCACGTTGTCCGGATCCAGGTCGGTGAGCTCTGTATCGGAGAAGAAGCCGGAGAAGGCGTCCTCGTCCTGGCCGAAGGTCGCCCGGAACTCCGTGATAGGCATGAACATGGCAATGCTCTGGCTGCCGTCATACAGGCCCGAGACGGTGAATTCATAGCTCTTGTTCTCGTACTTTTCATCCAGGGCCACGGTGTCGCCCACCTGGATGCCGTACTTTTCGCTGAAGCTCTGGGAGATATAAACCCGGCTGCCGGTGAGGTCCGCCAGGCCCGGACAATGGACGTACCGGCTGTCCGGCTCTACGCCGTAGACGGAAACCTCCTCGTCCAGGGCGTCGCTCCGGCGCAGCAGGGTCGACAGGGAGAACTTCTCTGCGCCGTCTGCGGCGGTGGTGACGGCGTGGCCGTCCGCGTCTTCATAGTCCTTGAGCACATACTGGTACCGGGCGAAGATCATATTCTCGGAATTGTCCTGGTAATAGGCCAGGGTGCTGGGCATACCCACGGCCATGGCCAGCAGGACCATGACGAAAAATACGCCCACGAACAGGATGACATAATTGCTCACATTCTGCAGAATGATCCGCAGGCGGAAGCGGGCGAAAAACCGCAGGGGCGGCAGGCGCACGGCCTTTTTCCACCGGTTTTTTTTCAGCTGCCGGCGCAGAAATTCCAGGGGCGTGCGGCGCATCATCCGGGTGATGATGAGCAGGTTCACCACGAACATCAGCACCACCGGGATCAGCGTGGTCTTGAGGAATGCCTGGCCGTTCCAGATGGTTTGGTAGGCGGGGAGACTGTAGCTGTTATAGTACATGCCCACCACCACGTTCTTAAACACCGTGTAGCCCAGGACGTTGCCCACTACGGCGGCAAACAACGTCACGATAACGGGCATGGCCAAATAGTGACGCGTAAGCTCGGCGCGGGTATAGCCGGAGGCGCGGAGGGTGCCGATGGCCGGGGCCTCTTTGGCGATGGTGTTGCTGATGGTCACGGCGAAGATGAAGGCGATGATGACGGTGAGGATATTCAGCAGAACGCCGCCCATGGCTTCATCGGAGCCCATGTCATCGGGGGCAAAGTTGACGGCGGGGTTGGCGTACCGGGGTACATAGTCCTGCAGGTCGTTCTCTGCCACCACGGTTTGGGTCAGCAGGGCACGCATGAAGTCATCGGAGAGGGACTTTTCCGCCGTCTCGTCTGCGGGAGGCGTGGCATACCGCCAGGCATAGGCGTAGTGGACGGGCTCGCGGAGGCGGGCGAAGCCGTCCGATGTGACCATGGCCACGTCGAACTTCAGGGCATCGAACATCAGGTCCGTGGTCTTTTCGTGGAGGGTGGAATAGTTCACATAGGCCAGCAGGCCCACCACCTGAAACTCCTGGCCGCCTACGGTGATGGTGTCGCCTACCTGTACGCCGACATTGTCCGCGTGCATGCGGTCGATGGCGATCTCGTCTGCCGACGCCGGGAAGCGGCCGTCCAGCAGGCAGGCCAGGTTGATGTCCTCTGTGGGGGTGTAGACGCGGAGGGTGCCGTCGCTCTGACCGTCGTTGTTGTTATCCTCCGTTTCATTGCGGAAGAAGTTTTCGTACAGGGTCACGGGGACGGGCTTGAAATCAGGGTCATTCAGCTCGTATTTTTCCTCCGCGTCGGCGTACTTTTCATCGATCTCGGTTTGGAGCTTATCCTGGGCCTCCTGATAGGCTGAGGCGTAGGCGTCATCATAGGCGGCGCCGTAGGCGGCCTGGTAGGCCTGATCATAGGCGGCGGGATAGGCCTGGTTATAGGCGGTCTGATAGGCGCCGCTGGCCTTGGCCTGGGCTACGGCGGCGGGGAGCATGGCCGCCGCGGTCTGCTGGTCCGCACCGGAGGCTATCAGCTGCTGCAGGATCCCGGCCTGGAACTGGGCGTCAAACTTTTCCTTAAAGGTGGGGTCAAACTGGGTGCGGAACTTGGCGGCAAACTCCGTTTGAAATTTGGAATCGAATTCCTTGTCAAATTCGCCCTGGAACTTCTCGTCCAGCTCCTTTTGGGCCTTGTCCAGGTAGAACTGCTTTACATCGGCTTTGTCACCGGCGGCGATGGCCGACAATAGAGCGTCATCCGCCTGGGACTGGAGCTCGAAGTGGCCGTACTCCAGCTTGTACTTTTCGGCACCGGAGCGGTTGGCGGACATCATGCTCTCATTGGCCACATACATGCCCGAGACGAAGCCGATGGTCAGCACCAGGAACAGAAACACCACCAGGTACTTTCGCCAATCCCCCAGCAGCTCCCGGACCACGCGCTTTCGCAGGGGATTTTTGATCTTATTTTTCATGGCCGCACCTCTTACCACTCCAGGTCGGCCGCGGAGATTTTGCGGTCATTGCGCTGGTTGCTTCGGACCTGGCCGTCCCGGAGCTTGACCACATGGTCGGCCATGCCCCGGATGGCCTCGTTATGGGTGACCATGACCACGGTGTTGCCGTACTTTTGGTTGATGTCCTCGATGAGCTGCAGAATCTCCTTGGAGGTGTTGTAGTCCAGGGCGCCGGTGGGCTCGTCGCACAGGAGGATGTCGGGATTTTTCACAATGGCCCGGCCGATGGACACCCGCTGCTGCTGACCGCCGGAGAGCTGATTGGGCAGCTTGTAGCGGTGCTCGTAAAGGCCCAGGGTGTGCAGCTGCTCGTCAATGTCCAGGGGGGCATCGGAGAGGTAGGCGCCGGTCTCGATGTTCTCCTTCACGTTCAGGTTGCCGATGAGGTTATAGAGCTGGAACACATAGCCCAGGTGCTTGCGGCGGTACTGGGTGAGCCGCTTTTCGCTCATGTCCCGGAGCTTGTCGCCGCCGATGGAGATGTAGCCGCCATCGGCGCTGTCGATGCCGCCGATGATGTTCAGCAGGGTGGATTTGCCGCTGCCGGAGGGGCCCAGCAGCACGCAGATCTCCCCCTTGGCCACGGAGAAATTCATGCCCCGCAGCACCTCCTGCCGGGTGTCGCCGGCGCCGTAGCCCTTTTGCAAGTCCACGATCTGCAGGAAATTCTTCTCATTGTCTGACATATACGCCTCTTTTCTGCGGGGATCGGCCCCGCCGCATATTTGGTTAAGGAGGACTAACTGCCGGAAATAAAAAATAGTTAGTCACGACTAACTTCCGGGGCAGAGTATAGCACATCAAAAAAGCAAATGCAAGGGCTTTTGCGGGATTTTCATAGGAATTTGAGAGAAAAACCGCCGAAAGGATCCGCCACGGGGGAGTTTACTCTGCTGCCGGCGGTTCCACATCCCACTGGATGGGCTCCATGCCCAGGGAACGGATGGCGGAGATGACGTGGTCGTCGTATTCGCCATAGGGACAGCGGATCAGGGTGGGGGCGATGCCGGTTATGGCTTTTACCTTATCGTTGCAGGCGGTGACATCGGCGACGATCTGATCGGCGGAGAGGGAATTATAATGGTCGTGGTGGTTGGAGTGGTTCATGACCTCCATGCCTGCCTCGTGCAGTGCCTGGACGGACTCGGGATATTTATCCACCCAATCCCCCACCAGGAAGAAGGTGGCCTTGACCTGGTACTGATTCAGAATGCCGATGAGCATTTGGGTGTCCTCGTTGCCCCAGGCGGCGTCGAAGGAGATGGCACAGTATTTTTTGCCGCCCTCGTCGGGGCGGTCCACGCTGTAAATGGGGAGCTGGCGGGCGGCTGTGACGGCGGTGATGGCAGCGGGCACATGGACGGCGCCGAAAATGGCCGCGGCGGCCAGCAGCGCACAGGCGGCCAAGGCGATGCTCTTGGGAATGAGGAAGACCCGGACGGGCTTGCGGGACATATGAATTCCACCTTTCTTTTTTTGCTACCCTATGCGCTCCCAGGCGGGGATATACCCCGGGGCGGGGGCGGAAAAAGGACTGTTAATTCCGGGCACTGAGCGGTATAATAAAGAAAAAGACTGAAAATCTGAACGAAAATGAGGTGCGAATATGTGTACAGCGGCGACTTACCAAACGAAGGATTTTTACATGGGCCGAAACCTGGACTATGAGTTCTCCTATGGGGAGGAGGTCACCATAACGCCGAGGAATTATCCCTTTGTTTTTCGCCAGGCGGGCGCGATGGAGTCCCACTATGCCATGATCGGTATGGCCTTTGTGGCGGAGGGGTATCCCCTTTACTATGACGCGGTGAACGAAAAGGGGCTGGGCATGGCGGGGCTCAACTTCGTGGGCAACGCGGTGTACAGTGACGGCGGGGGCGGAAAGGACGCGGTGTATGTGGCGCAGTTTGAGCTGATCCCGTGGATCCTGGGCCGGTGCGGATCGGTGCGGGAGGCGAGAGAAGCTCTGGCCGGGATGGTGCTCACGGGGACGCCTTTTTCCCCACAGCTCCCGGCGGCGCAGCTGCACTGGATGATCGCGGACAGGGAGGCGTGCATCGTGGTGGAGGCCACAGCGGACGGGCTGCACATCTATGATGACCCCGTGGGCGTGCTGACCAATAACCCGCCGTTTCCCATGCAGCTTTTTGCCCTGAACAACTACGCCGGGGTATCCAGCAGGCAGCCGGAGGGTGTATTTGCCGGGGCGCTGGGGCTGGATCTGTACAGCCGGGGCATGGGCGGCATGGGCCTGCCCGGGGATCTGTCCAGCCAATCCCGGTTTGTCCGGGCGGCGTTTACCAGGCTGAACGCCCTGTCCGGGCCGGGAGAGCGGGAGAGCGTGAGCCAGATGTTTCACATCCTGGGGGCCGTGGAGCAGCAGCGCGGCTGCTGCCAGGTGGCAGACGGGGCCTATGAGATGACCCTGTACTCCGCCTGCTGGAACGCGGACCGGGGGATCTACTACTACACCACCTATGACAACCGGCAGATCACCGCCGTGGACATGCACCGGGAGGACCTGGACGGGAACGGGCTCGTCCGCTATCCCGTTCTGACAGAGGGGGAGATCCGGCGGCAGAACTGAAACGGTTTGATGGAAAAAAACACGGAGGAGCCGCGGCGACGCCGCAGCTCCTCAGCGTACCGAAAAGCCTTTTCGGCACGCTGAGGAGTAGCTTTTGAAGCTTTGTAAAAGCTTCAAAAGTTTTTGATTTTAATAGTGAGGGACACCCTTCTTGGGTTTCCCTCACACACCCTTCCTTACCGTTTTCACAGTTTTCACCTTTTATAGACAATTTGAATAAGAGCCGCGGCGAATGCCGCGGCTCTTATTCGTTGGGGTATGTTGGGTATGCGTAAAAATTTACGCGGAGGGTAACGATGGTTTACAGCAGGGAATAGTTCACGATCAGGCCGGCGAACACGATGGAAACCATGCTCAGGAGCTTGATGAGGATGTTGATGGCCGGGCCGGCGGTATCCTTGAAGGGATCGCCCACGGTGTCGCCCACCACGCCGGCTTTATGGCTGTCGCTGCCCTTGCCGCCGTAGTTGCCGGCCTCGATATACTTTTTGGCATTGTCCCACGCGCCGCCGGCGTTGGCCATGTAGATGGCCATAAGGAAGCCCGTGACGGTGGCACCGGCCAGCAGGCCCACAACGCCCTTGAAGCCCAGGATCATACCCACCACGATGGGGGTGACCACGGCGATGACGGTGGGCAGGACCATTTCCTTCAGGCTGGCGCGGGTACACAGGTCCACGCACTTGGCATAGTCGGGATCCGCCTTGCCCTCCATGAGGCCGGCGATCTCCCGGAACTGGCGGCGGACCTCCAGCACCACGCTCTGGGCTGCGCGGCCCACGGAGTTCATGGTCAGCGCCGCGAAGATGAAGGGCAGGCACGCGCCGATGAACAGGCCCACCAGCACCACGGGGTTCATCAGGGAGAAGTCCTCAAAGGTGACGGCGACGCCTACCTCCTTGACCTTCTCAATATAGGAGGCCATGAGGGCCAGGGCGGTGAGGGCGGCGGAGCCGATGGCGAAGCCCTTGCCGGTGGCGGCGGTGGTGTTGCCCAGGGAGTCCAGGGCGTCGGTGCGGGTGCGGACCTCCGGCTCCAGGCCGGCCATTTCGGCGATGCCGCCGGCGTTATCGGCTACGGGGCCGTAGGCGTCGGTAGCCAGGGTGATGCCCAGGGTGGAGAGCATGCCCACAGCTGCCAGGGCGATGCCGTACAGGCCCATGCCCGTGCTGGCTGCGCCGCCGGACAGGAAGAAGGCCAGCAGGATGCACACAGCCACGATGACGATGGGGATGGCCGTGGACAGCATGCCCAGGCCCAGGCCGCCGATGATGATGGTGGCAGAGCCGGTCTGGCTCTTGCTGCTCAGCTCCTGGGTGGGCTTATAGGTATCGGAGGTGTAGTATTCGGTGGCTTTGCCGATGAGCACGCCGGCTGCCAGGCCGGAGAGAATGGCGATATACAGGCCCCAATGCTCGATGCCCAGCAGCGCCCAAACCAGGAAGAAGGAGATGATGGCAATGAGGATGGCGGCCAGGTTGGTGCCACGGGACAGTGCCTTGAGCAGGGTGCGCTGGTCGGCGTTTTCGTCGGTCTTGACGAAGAAGGAGCCAATGATGGAGCAGAGAATGCCCACGGCCGCCATGACCATGGGGATGGCCATGGCTTTGAAGGCCTGGTCGGAGAAGGCGGCCACGCCCAGGGCGGAGGCGGAGATGATGGAGCCCACATAGGACTCATACAGGTCCGCGCCCATGCCGGCTACGTCGCCCACGTTGTCGCCCACGTTATCGGCGATGACGGCGGGGTTGCGGGGGTCATCCTCGGGGATGCCCGCTTCCACCTTGCCCACAAGGTCAGCGCCCACGTCGGCGGCCTTGGTGAAGATGCCGCCGCCCACACGGGCAAACAGAGCCATGGAGCTGGCGCCCATGCCGAAGGTCAGCATGGCGCTGGTGATGTCCGCGGCCTCCAGCTTGAACACAAAGCGCAGCAGCAGGAACCACACGGAGATGTCCAGCAGGCCCAGGCCCACCACGGTGAAGCCCATGACGCTGCCGGCGGAGAACGCCACACGCAGGCCCTTATTCAGACCCTCGCGGCAGGCGTTGGCGGTGCGGCAGTTGGCCTTGGTGGCAATGCGCATGCCCACAAAGCCGCTGAGACCGGAGAAAAAGCCGCCGGTCAGGAATGCGAAGGGGACGAACCAGGTCAGCAGCTTGCACCCTGCCATGATGCTCAGCACCACGACCATGCAGGCAAAGAAAATGCCCACCACGGTGTACTGCCGGCGCAGATAGGCGTTGGCGCCCTCGCGGATGGAGCGGGAGATCTTGCTCATCAGGGGGGTGCCCTCGTCATAGCGCAGAACCCGCTTACCGGTGATGAGCGCAAACAGCAGCGCAAGGATGGACCCGATGAAGGTCGCTAACACAAGATATTTTTCCATTCAGTCTTCCTCTTTTCATCTCGGCACGTGCCGAATTTTCTCGCCTTGCGAGACGCTTCATTATAGGAAAGATTTGCGGAATTCGTCAAATTTTCTCTATTTTTTTGGGGAGGACTGAAAAAAAGTGGATATTGTGCCGTCGTTTTGACCATAACTTTTTTGGCAAAAAAGTTATATTTTTCCGGGATAATTTTTGAGGTTTTCACCTGGATAATGAAATGTACCATATGTGTGGTACATATTTTAAGCGTGAGAATAATTGAAACAGCGGAAGAAAAAATTTTTTTACAGAACTTTTTGGGGTAAAAACAAAAATATTTCCCGCAAAAGTAATGGAATATTCCTGATACAACTTTTTGTTCGCGTATCTGTTTTTTTAACGGCACAGTTTGGCATATAAATGGCATTTTGCACAATGGCGCTTGGCGGGGAGGAAATGCCTGCGCCGGCGTAAAAAGGGACCGCCTTCAGCCCTGCCCGCAGGATCCGGGCGGGGGCCGAAAACGGTCCTCTTTGGTGTTACTCTTTCGCTGCCAGCAGGGCATCCACAGCGGCATGCTCCGCGGCCAGGCCGCGATGATGCTGCTCCAGATAGCGGCGATAGGCTGCGCACTCGGCGGCCGTGGGGACATAGACGCTGCTGTCCTCCGTCCGGAATACGTCCTCCTGGAGGAAGTCCTCCAGGGTCTTGCCGGAGGCGTGCACCGTGAGGTACTGGGCCAACAGGGCCATGCCGTAGGGGCCGCCCTCGCCGGCTTCGGCCATCACCGACACGGGCGCACCCATTGCCGCGGCCAGGTAGCGCTGGGCTACGCCGGGGGTTTTGAATATACCGCCGTGACCGGTGAGACGGTCGATCCTGACCTGCTCGTCGGCCAGGATCCGCATGCCCACTGCCAGGGCTGCCATGACGGCACAGAGCTGGGAGCGCATGAAGTTGGCCAGGGTGAACGAGCTCTCCGGCTTGCGCAGCAGCATGGGCAGGCCCTCTGTCAGGCCCACCACAGGCTCGCCGGCCATGTAGTTATAATACACGACGCCGTCACAATCGTCGTCGCCCAGCAGGCTCTCCTCAAAGAGCAGACGGTAGACGGCGGCGTCATCGGCCGGGGTGCCCAGCAGCTGGGCAAAGCGCTTGAACAGCCTGCACCAGGCGTCGATCTCCGTGGTGCCGTTATTGCAGTGGACCATGGCCACGGAGTGGCCGGAGGGGGTGGAGACGATATCGATGTCCCGATACAGCTTGCGCAGGGGGTGCTCCAGCACCACCATGGAGAAAATGGATGTGCCGGCGGACACGTTGCCGGTGCGGACGGCCACGGAGTTGGTGGCCGCCATGCCGGTGCCGGCATCCCCCTCCGGGGGCGCCAGGGGAACACCCGGGTGCAGCCGGCCGCTGGGATCCAGCAGCCGCGCGCCCGATTCGGTCAGCGTACCGGCGCAGGTACCCGCCGTCAGCACCTGGGGCAGGATCTGGCGGATGCGCCACGGGAATCCGTAGGGCGCCACCAGGGCGTCAAACTGATCCAGCATACCGGCGTCGAAGTCATGGGTCTCCGGGTCGATGGGGAACATGCCGGAGGCATCTCCCACGCCCATGGCAAAGCGGCCGGTGAGGCGGTAGTGGATATAGCCCGCCAGGGTGGTGATATGGGCTACCTGGGGAACGTGGGGCTGCTTTTGCAGCACGGCCTGATAGAGCTGGGCAATGGACCAGCGCAGGGGAATATTGAACCGGAACAGCTGCGTCAGCTCCTCCGCCGCGGCCACGGTGTTGGTATTGCGCCAGGTCAGAAACGGGGCCAGCTGGTTTCCGGCCTCGTCCAGGGCCAGGTAGCCGTGCATCATGCCGGATATGCCGATGGCACCGATGGACTCCAGGTGTACGCCGTAGGTGCGCGCCACGGATTCATCCAGGTCCCGGAAACTGGCCTGGACCCCGGATACGGCATCCTCCAGCTTATAGGTCCACAGGCCGCGGTCCAGGGTGTTCTCCCACTGGAAGGCGCCGCTGGCCAGCACCATATGATCCGGCCCGATGAGCACGGATTTTATCCGGGTAGAGCCCAGCTCAATGCCCAAAGCCGTCTCGCCGGACCGGATACAGCTTACCTTTTCTTCAAAACGCATGGGCTACCTCCGCTCAAAATACAAAGGCGATCTTAAAGTGGCCGTATTTACCGGTGGCGTAGTCAAAGGCCTTCTCCCAATCCTCCAGCTGGAAGGTCTGGGTGATCATGCCGTCGGTCTTCAGCGTGCCGTCATGAATATGCTCGATGACAAAGGGGAAGCAGTAGGGGGACAGGTGGGAGCCCAGGACATCCAGCTCCTTGCCGTCGCCGATGACGGACCAATCCAGCGTGGTGGGGGCGCCGAACACGGAAAACTCCACAAAGCGGCCCAGCTTGCGGATCATATTCATGCCCTGGGTGACGGAGGAGGGATGGCCGGTGGCCTCGATATAAATATCGCAGCCGTAGCCGTCCGTCAGCTTCATGATCTCGGCCACTACGTCAACCTTGGAGGGGTTCCAGACCAGGTCGGCGCCGAACTCCTTGGCCTTTTCTAGGCGGGCGTCCATCATATCCAGCACGATGAGCTTGGTGGGATTCTTCATGCGGGCATAGGTGACCATGCCCAGGCCCAGGGTGCCGGCGCCGGAAATGACCACCACGTCCTCGTTGGTGATCTGGGCGCGGTCCACACAGTGCTTGGAGCAGGCATAGGGCTCCACCAGCAGGGCCTTCTCCAGGGGCATATCCTCCGGCACCCGGTGCAGCACCGCCGTCTTGGGATAGCGGACATACTCCGCCATGCCGCCGTTATTGGTGGACTGGAAGCCGAAGGTGGCGTGGGGCTGACACATCCAATAGCGGCCGCTCTTGCAGAAGCGGCACTCGCCGCAGGGAACGATCTGATCGGCGGTAATGCGCTCACCCAGCTTATACTCCTTCACATTCTCGCCCACGGCCACAATGCGGCCCAGGAACTCGTGGCCGGGGATAAAGGGGGGCTTGACCCAGGAGGGATCCGTTTCATTGCCCCAGAAACGCTCTGCGCCGTGCATGCATTTCAGGTCGCCGGCGCAGATGCCGCAGCCCTCGGTCTTGATGAGAATGTCATCGGGGCCGCACTCGGGGACCGGATAGTTGGTTTCCAGCTTATAATCATGCTTGCCATAGGCAACCAGTGCCTTCATCGTCTTGGGAATCATATTTTTTCTCCTTTCAGCCAATCAGAAAATATTCCAGCATCTTTTGGATCGAAACATCCCAAAAGCCCCACTCATGCTCGCCGGGCCACTCCTCATAGCGGAAGTTCAGCCCCTTGGACTGCATGTAGTTCTTCAGCGCCACGTTATCCTCGTGCATAAAGTCCTCCGTGCCGCAGGTCATATAGAGCTTGGGCAGCTTTTCCCGCCGGGCTGCCTCATCCACCAGGTGATAGGGGTCCATGGCCTCGGGATAGGAGAGGTCTTCGCCGTAAATACCGGTGCGATCCTTCAGCCAGCCGCGCAGCTCCTTGCGGCCGGCATAGTCGTCATCCAGCACGAATTTGCGCAGATCCGCCACGCTGGAAAACGCGCCGATGCCCATGAAACGATCCGGATTGCCCAGGCCGCAGGCCAGTGCGCCGTAGCCGCCCATGGACAGGCCCGCGATCATCAGATCCTCCGGCGCGACGGAGATGTTGAACTGCTTGGCTGCCAGCTCCGGCAGCTCCTGGGTGATATAGGTATAATAGGCGGGGCCATTCTTCATGTCCATATAGAAGCTGCGCTGCACCTCCGGGGCCAGCACGGCAATATCGAAAAGCTCCGCGTAGCGCAGGATGGACGTGCGGTGCATCCAGGCGGCCCAGTTATCGGACAGGCCGTGCAGCAGGATCAGCGTCCGGGGCTTATCGGAGGGGGTAATGCCGGGGTGGAGGGGCTCCACACCCAGGTGCTTTCTGCTGTCGTGGGGCAGGATGATACCGATGCTGGTATCCATATTCATGGATTTGGAATAAAAAGAACCGTTATAAACGCCCATTTTTCTCCTCCTTACTTCTTCAAAAGGGACTTCAGGGACTGGTGGCGGCTGACGCAGTCGATGGCCACCACGGCCACCAGCACGGCACCCTTGACCAGCATCTGCAGGTATTCGCTCATACCGGCCACGGCCATGCCGTTGGCCAGGATACCCATGACCAGCATACCGCCGATCATGCCGGTGGCCTTGCCCTCGCCGCCGGTAACGCTGACGCCGCCTACCACGCAGGCGATCAGGGCATCCATCTCCATGCCGTTGCCGTTCATGGGCTGGCCGGAGTTCACACGGGACATGAGCACGATGCCGGACAGCGCTGCCAGGAAGCCCGCGATGACATAGCCCAGCACACGCACACGCTGCACACGAAGACCGGACAGACGGGCGGCCTCCTCATTGCTGCCCACGGCATAGAACTGGCGGCCTATATAGGTTTTATTCATGATAAATGCACCCAGGGCGATGACGATGACCATGACCAGCACGCACACCGGGATCACGCCGAACAGGTAGCCCTGGCCCAGCCACTTCATGCTCTCAGGCAGACCGTAGACAGGGTAGCCGCCGGTGATGATATAGGCCAGGCCTCTGGCGGCGTAGCTCATGCCAAGGGTCATGATCAGGGGAGGCATCTGGGTATAGGTTATGAGCAGGCCGTTGATAAGGCCGATGATCACACCCACCACCAGGCCGGCCAGGCAGGCCAGGATGGGGGAGACACCGAACTGCACCATCAGCATGGCGGAAATAACACCCACCAGGCCCATCTGATTGCCGATGGACAGGTCGATGCCGCCGGAGATGAGCACAAAGGTCATGCCCACGGACAGGATGCCGATATTGGCTACCTGGCGCAGAATGGTGACCATATTGCCGGTGGTGGCAAAATTGGGCACCGCCAGGGAGAACACCGCGATAAGGACCACCAGCATGATCCAAACGGCGTATTCTTTCAGGTTCAGCTTCTTTTTTTGCATAGCAAGCACCTCACACTTTCCAGAAAATCATTGGCCGGATGCCAGGGAAAGAATGGTCTCCTGAGAGAATTCCTCCCGCTCCAGGATCCCCGCCTGCCGGCCCTCACACAGCACCAGGATCCGATCGGACATGCCCAGGATCTCCTCCATATCCGAGGAGATCATCACGATGGCGATCCCCTGGCGGCACAGCTCGTTCATCAGCTTATAGATCTCATGCCGCGCACCCACGTCGATCCCGCGGGTGGGCTCATCGAAAATGAGCACCTTGCAGTTGGCGGCCAGCCACTTGGCCAGGACCACCTTCTGCTGATTGCCGCCGGACAGGTTGCGCACCAGCTGTGCAATGGAGGGGGTCTTCACCGTTACGGTGTCCACCAGGCGGTTGACCTTCTCCTTTTCCTTGCGGCTGTTGAGCACTGTGAAATGGGAGATGTCACCCATGGTGGCCATGCTGATGTTGGTGAAGATGGGCAGATTCAGCAGCAGACCCTGCTGCTTCCGGTCCTCCGGGATCAGGCCGATCCCCAGCTTTACCGCGTCGGAGGGATGGGTGGGATGAATGGGCTGACCATTCAGGAGAATGGTGCCGCTGTCCACGGGGTCCGCGCCGAAGACCATGCGCATGGTCTCTGTGCGCCCGGCACCCACAAGGCCTGACAGGCCCAGTATCTCGCCGCTGTGGACGGCGAAGGAAATATGCTCCACACCGTTGCCGCTGACGTCCTGCAGCTCCAGCACCACGTCCCCGGGCGTGAAGTCCCGCTTGGGATATGTGTCGCTGACCTCGCGGCCGACCATCAGGCGGATCAGCTCATCCCGGTCCACCTGGGCGGTGGGCACCGTTTTGATGAACTTGCCGTCCCGCAGCACCGAGACACGGTCGGAGATCTGAAAGACCTCCGCGATGCGGTGGGAAATATATATAATGGTGACGCCCTTCTTTTTCAGCATGTCCACGATCTCAAACAGCGTCTCTACCTCGGCGTCCGTCAGGGGAGCGGTGGGCTCGTCCATGACCAGGACCTTTACGTCCCGGGTCAGGGCCTTTGCGATCTCCACCAGCTGCATGTTGGCTACCGACAGGTTCTTGACCGTTTCCTTTGCATTGATCCTGGCGTGCATGCTGTCCAGAATTTTCTGGGCGCGTTCTTCCGTGATTGCCTTGTTAAACAGTTTGCCGCTGCCGATGCGCTGGCCCATGAAAATGTTCTCGGCCACGCTCAGCTCGGGCATCATATTGAATTCCTGATAGATCACATGAATGCCCAGCTCCATGGACTGGTGGGGCTCCATGTGGGCATGGGATACTCCTTCAAAGACGATCTCGCCTGCATCCGGCCGGATGGCGCCGGAAAGGGTCTTGATAAGAGTGGACTTTCCCGCACCGTTCTCGCCCATCAGGGCGTGTACTTCTCCGCGGCGGAAGCTGATGGAAACATCATCCAAAGCCTTCACGCCGGTATATTGCTTGCTGATATGCTTGAGCTCCAGAATGTTCTGTTCTTCCATTGGCTCTCATCCTTTCTTGTATGGCTTATATGCAATGAGCCGGCAGCGACAAATCACTGCCGGCTCACCTCATAGACGTTCTATGTCAACAGTCTATTTGCAGCAGGCCGATTTTTTACTGTACGTCAGCCTGGTGCAGGGGATTCACGGGATAGGTCACGCAAGCCATGGACTCGTCGATCTCGCCGGTCAGAGCAGCCTTTACGCAGCGCTCATACATCTGGCTCACCTGGTTGACCAGGTCCAGGTCGATGGTGCAGTAGAACATGTCGCCTTCCTTCAGGGCAGCCAGGCCGTCGGCGCTGGCGTCGCAGCCAACCAGGGCGATGCCATCCTTGGCAAAGCTCTTGCCGGCAGCCTTGAAGGCCTCATACACGCCCAGCACACCGCCGTCGTTGATGCCCATTACGCCCTGGATATCGGGAATGGCCTGCAGGAAGTTCTCACCGGCGGGCACGCCCTCGTTGGCGAAGCCGGCATCCTGTGCCATAACGATCTCACCGGTGGGGCAGACCTCGGCGAAGCCATCGCGCATGCCGCGCTCACGCTCAACCAGGAAGTCCAGTGCGGAGTAGCTGCAGATGGCAACTTTGCCGCTGCCCTCATGCTCGTTGACGAACTTGCCCATTTCCTGGCCGATGACCTTGCCCACCTCATAGTTGGAGCAGATGCAGGCATACTGGGCAATGTCGGACTTATAGTCGTAGGAGGCAACGATGATGCCCTTGTCCACGGCCTGCTTCAGCAGGTCTGCGCAGGCCTCCTCGGCGGAGTTCTGCAGAATGATGATGTCACAGCCGGCGTTGATGAAGTTCTCCAGAGCGGTGACGATCTTGCTGGCGCCGCCCTCGATGTCGGCGGTGATCAGCTTGTAGCCAGCGTCGTTGCAGCGCTTTTCGATATCCTTGCGCATATCGATAAACACCGCGTTGCTGTTGATGCCGGTCAGAGCCAGGCCGACCGTCAGTTTCTTCTCGCCGTTATCCTTATTGGAGTCCTTGCTGCCGCAGCCGGCAAGCAGACCCAGGACCATAACGACGGACAGGAGCAGCGCAAAAAACTTTTTCATAATTCCAGTCCTTTCTCTTTTTGATAAGTTAATCCGTTTTTGAAAGTTAATTGCAAAAACAGCTTATAGTATATATTATAAGCCTGCCGGGTTCCCTGTCAAGTAACAGTTCCCACATAATACAACTGACGATTTTGTCTAATTTTACAACGTGAATTTTTTATCAAATTGGGCGATTTTGCTTGTATATGGCAATATTTGTGATATAATGAATTTGATTTTAAAAACGAATATATAAAACAAGGAGATGGGCAATATAAAAAAGCCGGCGAGCCTGGAGATCCAGCGGAAAAACTACACAGACATATTTCAGCTGTTTTTGCAAAATGAGCGTCTTACCAAACAGAATATTGTAAATGCGCTGCATCTGAGCCTCCCTACCGTTACGCAGAACGTCAACCTCCTGTGCCAGCAGGGCCTTTTGTGTGAGGCCGGAACCATGGGAAATACCGGCGGGCGGCGGGCCATGACCTATTCGTTCTCCGCCGACGCACGCATCGCCATCGGCGTGGATATTACCCGCAACCACGTTGCCATTGTGGCGGTGGATCTGCGGGGCGCGGTGTTTTATAAGGAGCGGGTCCGCAAAAAATTTGAGCGCTGCGACGACTACTACCGCTTCCTGGGGGACATGGTCCGGCACTGCATCGAGCAGATCCAGTGCCCGGAGGAGCGCATCCTGGGGGTGGGCATCGGCGTGCCCGGGCTGGTTACGGCGGATAATCAGACGGTGTTCTACGGGGAGATCCTGCATATCACCGGCGAGACCTGCGCCGATATGTCCCGCTATATCCCGTACCCGACGGCGCTGCTCAACGACGCCAACGCCGCAGGCTTTGCGGAAACATGGGTCAACAAGGACATCAAGACGGCGTTCTACCTGATGCTGTCCAACAATATCGGCGGCGCGGTCATTATCGACGGATCCCCCTACGCCGGGTACCACCACCACAGCGGCGAGGTGGGGCACCTGTGCATTGAGCGCAACGGACGGCCCTGCTACTGCGGGCAAAAGGGCTGCGTGGACCGCTACCTGGCTGCCACGGAGCTGTCCGACCTGACCGACGGGCGACTGGCGGATTTCTTTGCCCTGCTGGAGAAAAAGGACCCCCGGGCGCTGGCCTGCTGGGACACCTATCTGGATGATCTGGCACTGACCAACCGCAATGTCCATATGCTGTTTGACTGCCCCATTATTCTGGGCGGCTATGTGGGCGAGTACATCGCCCCCTACATGGATGAGATCCGCAGGCGCACCGGAGCGCTGGACCCCTTTGAGACCAGCGCCGAATACCTCCATGCCTGTCACTACCGCACGGAGGCCATTGCCGCAGGAAGCGCCCTGCACTTTATTGTCAAGTTCTTGGAGACCGTTTGAACCCGGCAGAGCCCCCAAAAGGGACCCCGGTACCATAAGAATGACTACAAAAGGAGTGAAGGAGTTATGAACATCATTGACAAATTCCGGCTGGACGGCAAGAGCGCTTTCGTCACCGGCGGCGCCCGGGGCATAGGCAAAAGCGTTGCCACGGCCTTTGCCGAGGCCGGCGCGGATGTGGCCATCGTGGATGTGGACATTGCCACGGCGGAAGCGACCGCCGCGGAGATCGCAGCGGCCACCGGCCGCCGAATGACGGCCATTGCCTGCGATGTTACCGACCCGGAGCAGGTGGACCGGATGGTGGATGAGGTGGTAAAAACCTACGGGAAGCTGGATGTTGCCTTCTGCAACGCGGGCATCTGCATCAATGAAGCGGCCGAGAATATGACCTATGCCCAGTGGAGCAAGGTCATAAACATCAATCTCACCGGCGTGTTTCTGACGGCCCAGGCCGCGGGACGACAGATGCTCAAGCAGGGGGGCGGCTCCATCATCAACACCGCCTCCATGTCCGCCCATATCGTCAATGTCCCCCAGCCCCAGTGCGCCTACAACGCCTCCAAGGCCGGCGTCATTCAGCTGACGAAATCCCTGGCTGTGGAGTGGGCGGCGAGAAACGTCCGGGTCAACTGCATCAGCCCCGGCTATATCGGCACCGATCTGACCCTGAACTCGCCCTCCTTGGTGCCGCTGATCGAGCAGTGGAACCAAATGTCCCCCATACACAGACTGGGTAAGCCGGAGGAATTGCAGGCTATCTGCGTATACCTGGCCAGCGATGCCAGCCCCTTCACCACCGGCGGGGACTTTGTTGTGGACGGCGCGTTTACCTGTTTCTGATTTCCCCTCGAACAATAAGAGAAAAGCACCCCCGTGGGGGTGCTTTTCTGCTTTTTTCGGAACAATGGAAAAAAGCCGGGATCGGCTCAGCTTTCCTTCCGGTAGGGAACACCCAGCTTGGCGGGCACGCGGAAGTTGCTGCGGAAAATGGTGAGCACGATGGTGAGGATATAGGGCAGAGCGATGATAAGCTCTGTGGGGACAGCCGTGGTGCCGGTGCGGAAATAGATGGACAGAGCATCCGCCAGGCCGAAGGCCAGGGTGCCCAGCACCGCACCCTTGGGCGACCAGTTGCCCAAGAAGCAAATGGCGAAGGCGATCCAGCCACGGCCGCCGATGACGTTGCTGCTGAACATGCCCAGATAACCCACCGTATAGAACGAGCCCGCCAGGCCGCCGATGCAGCCGGCCACCAGCACCGTGAGGAAGCGGATGCGGTTCACCGGCAGGCCCGCCACGTCCACGGCCACGGGATTTTCGCCGGTGGAGCGGATGGCCAGGCCCAGGGAGGTCTTATACAGCACGAAGATGGACACGGGGATGAGAATATAGGCGATGTAGGTGAGGATGTTCTGCTGGAAGAAGATCTCGCCGATGAAGGGGATCTTGCTCAGCAGGGGAATAGACAGCTTCGGCAGGGTGCTGATCTGCAGAGGGGTGGTGGGGACGCCGAAGAGCACACGCTGGAAGTAAGAGCAGATACCCACGGCCAGGATATTCATGGCGGTGCCGGTGACCACCTGCTGCTGCCCTAAGGTCACGGTGACAAAGGCATACAGCAGAGCCATCAGACCGCCCAGGACAATGGCCAGCAGCAGGCCCACCAGGAGGCTGCCGGACAGGTAGACGCCTACAAAGCCGCCCCAGGCACCGATGAGGAATATGCCCTCAATGGCGCAGATCATCATGCCTGTGCGCTCGGCGTAGACCTCCGCCAGGGCGCCCAGCAGCAGGGGGGTGCTCATCATTATGGCGCGGGTGAGGATATTGACCATAGATCATACACCTGCCTTTCTCATCATGGCCTTTTTCTTCTTGGTATCCATGGCGTAGCGGACGGCGTAGGAGATGATCACGCAGATCATCACCACGCCCTCAATGAGCTCGATGATGCTGGCGGGGATATTCAGACCCGGCAGGCGGCCCATGGTGGTGCCCATTACGTTCAGGAAGCCGAAAAGAAGGGAGGCGAAAATGCAGCCCAGGGGATTGCCGTTGGCGAGAATGGCGATGCCGATGCCGTAGGAACCGATGGAAGCATTGAAGTCACGCAGCAGCATGTGCTGCACGCCGTTGATCTCCGTGAGGCCTGCCATACCGGCCAGGCCGCCGGCGATCATGAAGCTGATGACATAGATCTTGCCGGAGCTGATGCCGCCCAGGCGGGAGGCATCGGCATTTTTGCCCACGGCACGGATCTGGAAGCCCAGCTGGGTCTTGTTCAGCAGGATCCACGCGGCCACGGCGGCGGCCACGGCGATGACAAAGCCCAGGTGGACCCGGGTGCCGGGGATGATATTGGGGAGATAGGCAGAGGAGGAAATGGCATCCGTCTGCATATACTCCGCCTTGGTCTCCTGCAGCGAGGTGCGCAGCAGATAGTCCATAAAGTTGGTGATGACATAGGTGCTCATCATGCTCACCAGGAATTCGTTGGCGTGGAATTTTGCCTTGGCTCCGCCGATGAGGCCGCCCACGGCCGCGCCGCCGGCAAAGGAGCCCAGCAGCACCAGCAGGAGCAGCAGCCAGGTGGGCAGGCTGTCCTGCAGGCCCAGAGACAGGGCTACGGCGATGATGGCGCCCATGGTGAACTGGCCCTGGGCACCGATATTAAAGAGGTTGGCGTTGTAAGTAAAGGCAAAGGCCAGGGAGGTGAAGATGAGGGGGGTGGCTTTTACCAAAATCTCGCCCAGGTTATATTTATCGGTGACGATCTTCTGCAGGGCCTGGCCGCACACGTCCAGGGGGTTCACCTTCATGAACAGCAGCAGCAGGCCGCTGATGACCAGGCCGATGACCACGGCGGCGATATTATACAGAAGAACATTGGTTTTCGATTTCATACGTTTTGCACCTCCTCCTCCAGCGGGACACCGGCCATCAGCAGGCCGATCTGCTGGGTGGTGAGCTGACCGTTGCGGTAAATGCCCATGAACTTGCCGCCGTGCATGACGGCGATGCGGTCGCACATCTCAAAGATCTCCGACAGCTCCGTGGAGATCAGGAGCACCGCCTTTTGGTTGGCCTTTTCCTCCAGGATCACGTGGTGGATGCGGTCCACCGCGCCCATATCCAGGCCCCGGGTGGGCTGATTCAGGATCAGCAGACGGGAGGCCAGGTCCACCTCCCGGCCCAGGACCACCTTCTGCTGGTTGCCGCCGGAGAGGCTGCTGGCGGTATCGTGGCAGTCGTTGGCCTTGACCCGGTGATTTTCGATGAGCTGGTTGGTATAGCTGTCCAGCTTTTCCCGGCGGATGAAACCGTGGTTGAACCAATCCTTGTCGAAGCAGCGCTTGAGCAGGATATTCTCCGAAAGGGTCATATCCATGACCATGCCGTCCCGGTACCGGTCCACGGGGACATAACCGATGCCGCAGGCATTGCGGCGGCGGATGCTGGCGCCGGTGATGTCCTGCCCGGCCAGGAGGATCTGCCCGGCGGTGGGCTTTTTCAGACCGCAGATGACATCGCACAGGTCATCCTGGCCGTTGCCGCTGACGCCGGCGATGCCGAAGACCTCCCCCTGGCGGATGGTAAAGGAAATATCGCTGAGCAGGGGGGCGGCGTGCTTTTCCTGCAGGGAAACGTCCTGGAGCGTCAGCACCGGATCGCCGGTACACTCCTTTTGGTCGCGCACGGGGGGCACGATCTCCTGGCCGATCATCAGGCGGGCCAGCTGCTGCTCATCGGTGTCCGCCCGGCGGACCTCGTCCACCACCACGCCGTTGCGCATGACCACGATGCGGTCGGCCACCTCCATGACCTCCTTCATCTTATGGGTGATGAAGACCACGCTGTTGCCCTTGGCGGTGAAGTTCTTGATAAACTGCATGAGGTGCTCGGACTCCTGGGGAGTCAGGACGGCGGTGGGTTCGTCCATGATGAGAACGCCGGCGTTGATATAAAGAGCCTTCAGGATCTCGACCTTTTGCTGTTGCCCCACGGCCAGCTCGCCCACCGGGCGGTCCATGGGCACGTCAAAGCCGTACTCCTTGGCAATTTTTTCCAGTCTCTTGTTGTGATCCTTCAGGGAGATATACCCGTGGACGTTGCCCAGGATGATATTCTCTGCAGCGGTGTGGGTGGGTACCAAAGAGAAGTGCTGCTGGATCATGGCGATGCCCCGGGCCATGGCATCGGCGGGATTCTTGATCTGCACCTGCTGGCCGCGGATGAGGATCTCCCCCTCGTCCAGGCCGTACAGACCGTACAGGATCTTCATAATGGTGCTTTTTCCGGCGCCGTTTTCGCCCAGCAGCGCCAGCACCTCTCCCTCGCCCACGGTGAGGGAGACATCTTTGTTGGCAATGACCTTTGCAAAGCATTTGGTCACATGCCGCATTTCTACAACGGGAACAGCCATATATTTCCTCCAGTTTCCTTGGATAGCCTGCTGGCCTGCTTTTTTGGAGCAGGCCAGCAGACAGGACGAAACCTTATGTGTAAGGATGATGCGGGAGCTTAGTCAAACAGAGCCTTCAGATCCACAGTGCCGGCCTTCAGGTCCTTAACGGCCTGGTCGCAGGCGGCCTTGGCCTCGGCGGGGCAGTTGTCGGTGTAGACGGGGAAGTAAATATCCTCGGCCACGCCCACTTCCACGATCTGATGTCCGGCCAGCTTGCCGGCCAGGAACTGATCGATGGCCCAAACGTACATGGTGGCATAGTCAAAGTCGATGGAGGCCACGACGGTCTTGGGGTCGATGCTGGTCTGGTCGGAGGAGTAACCCACAACCTTGGCGCCCTTCTCCACGGCACCGTTGATGACGCCCAGGCCCAGCTCGTTGGCGTACACGAACATCACGTCCGCGCCGTTATCGATCATGTTCTCGGACATCTGCTTGCCCAGGGCCACGTCGGTCCAGCTGTTGGAATAGGCCAGGTTGTAGCTGGCATCGGCGATGCCGCGGTCCTTGGCGATGGAAACGGCGGTCTTGCCGTACACGGCCATCAGGTCCTTCATGGCCTGGTTGGGGTCACCGCCGATGAGGCCGAACTGGCCGGTGGTGGTGATGTTGCCGGCGATGACGGCGGCCAGGTAGGAAGCCTCATACTCCTTGGGGAACAGGGGGCAGAGGTTGTCGGCATCGCACTTGGAGCCGTTGACGACCATGAAGCGGGTGTTGGGATAGTTGGCGGCTACGCTGGAAGCGGCCTCGTCAAACTGGGAGCCGGCGGCCATGATGATGTCATAGCCACGCTCGGCATACTCACGGAAGGTGGACTCGAAATCGGCTTCCTTCACGGACTCCACATACTCCATCTTGGTGCCCAGCTTCTCGTTGCAGGCCACAACGCCGGCATAGTTGGAAGCGTTCCAGCCCTGGTCATTGATCTCGCCGGGCAGAAGCAGAACGATCTTCAGGTCGGCGGCGGTCTTGGTGCCGTCCTTTTTGTCGTCATTGCTCTTGCTGCCGCAGGCGGTGAGGGTGGCCATCAGCATTACCGTGGCCAAAATGAAAGCAATAATCTTCTTCATGTCAATCCTCCTTTAATTTTCCACGCTGTTTTTAGACAGAATGGTATAATCCTATTGTAAAAAAATTGGGGAAATTGGTCAATGCGACAATTTTCCTATTTTGTTGAAAATGTTACGATACCGGAACAGAATGCACGGAAATTTACCCGGACGGCGGGCGATGCCCGGCTGCCGGCAGAGGGGAAATGCATGACATTTCCGTTTCCTGCCCGGGGGCGAGAAAAAAACAGCGCAGATGGGATCTTTTCCGCGAAAATAGGTGTTTCTTGGCAAAAACTTTATGGGCTGCAGGTGTATAATACGGCATCATGAAAAAGTGGGGAGGCGCAGATATGGATATTTTTAAGGAGCTGCAGGAAGAAGGCGTGGATGCGGCACTGCTGGAGGAGATCCAGCGGTTTCGCCAGGCACATCCGGCGCCCCGGGAGGCGGCGGAGCGTGTTCCCCAGCCACGCTATCTTTACTATGGACGGGAGATTTGGGAGAGCGCGGCGGCGGCTCTGCTGTGTGGGGAGCATCTGCTGCTGGCGGGACCTAAGGCCACGGGCAAAAACGTCCTGGCGGAGAACCTGGCAGCGGTGTTCGGCCGGCCGGTTTGGGATGTGTCCATGTATGTGAATGTGGATGCGGCGGCGCTCATCGGCGCCGATACCCTCCGGGGCGGACAGGTGGAGTTCCGGGAGGGGCCGGTGAGCAAGTGCGCCCGGCTGGGCGGCTTTGGCGTGCTGGACGAGGTGAACATGGCGAAAAACGAGGCCCTGGCGGTGCTGCATGCCACGCTGGATCACCGGCGGGTCATTGACGTGCCGGGCTATGAACGGATCCATCTGGATGAAGCTACCCGCTTTATCGGCACCATGAACTACGGCTATGCCGGCACCCGGGAGCTTAATGAGGCACTGGTGTCCCGGTTTGTGGTGCTGGATATGCCCGTCATCTCCGATGAGAATCTGAAAAAGCTCCTGCGCCGCAGCTTTCCTACCCTGAAGGAGAAGTGGGCGGAGCAATTCACGGCTCTATTTCGGGATTTGCGGCAGAAGTGTGACAGCGGCGAAATCTCCACCAAGGCACTGGATCTGCGGGGCTTGCTGTCAGCCCTGCACCTGATGGAAAAGGGCATCTGCGCCGGGCAGGCCCTGCGTCTGGGCGTTATCAACAAGGCCTTTGAGCCCTTTGAGCAGCAGCTGGCGGCAGACACGGTCTGGGCAAGGATCCCGGAGAAGGCGGATCGGGCCCAGCTGTTTGGGGACTGACTATGGATCGGGAAGAACTGCAAAGCCGCCGGGCCTATAACCAAATCTGGAATGGCGCCGGGCGCTACGACCTGCACCCGGAGGAGGCGGCGTTCGACGACCAGGGAGACGCCGAGCTCTACATAAACACGATTATGGGCCTGGCCTATGGCCTGTATGATTTTTCACGCTTTCAGCCTATGCTGCACAGCTTTCAGCTGCAGCAAAAGGGCGGGCTATATACGGACGTGTTCTGGCTGGGCATGGAGCATGCGGTGTTTGCCCGGGCCGGGAAAACGCGGCCTGCCCTGTCGGGTCTGCGACGGGAATATGCCCAAAGGACTTTGGCCCGGCCCCATCCCCAGGACCCTCGGGAAAGTGCTGAGAGCCTCCGGGCCGCCTGGGCCCGCCACGTCCTCGCAGGAGAGGAGCCCCAGGACCCGTGGCTGCGGCAGGTGCTGGCGGCCCTGGAATTTGACCCGGGGTGGAACGAGCAGAAAATCATAGATCGAACGGAGGAACTGCTGTTTACATTCTTTCGCCGGGCCCGCCGCAGCGTTACCGACCGCCAGTGGGCGGCCTTCGCCGGGCGGAGCATCGTCGGCAAGGGCGGCGGCGTCCGCCTGATCCGTCCCAACGCCCTCCGGGCCCTGGGACGGGGCGACCCCAGCGAAAGCGGCGGGGTCGGCGCCGGAAAGACCATGCGCCTGCTGAGCTTCCTCCAAGGCAAAACGCCGGAGCCCATCCTGCGCCGCTATGTGGAGGACTGCTTCGGTACGTCCATGCTCACCCCCTCGCAGCTGGCGGAGGCAGAGCGGGAGCTGTGCACGGGGGTACACCGGAACTGCCGGCTGCACTTTACCAGAGGAACGCCGCCGGAGCATCCCGTCAGTGCAGACGCCGCCTGGGATGCGGAAAACTTTCGGCGGCAGAGGGAGAAAAATCGGGCGTACTATCAGAAAAACCTTCTGCAAAACCGTCTGACAATCGCCCAGCTCACCCAAAAACTGCAGAACACCCTGCTGCTGCAGCAGGACGAGGATACCTCCCTGGGCCGCGTGGGGCGGCTGCGGGGGGATGTGGCCTGGCGGGCGGCGGCACTGGGCGAGCAGCGGATCTTCACCCGCCGCAGCGACAGCCAGCCCGGGGAGCTGTCCGTGGATATTTTGCTGGACGGCTCTGCCTCCCAAAACCGCCAGCAGGAAAAGCTGGCCGCCCAGGCCTATATCATCGTGGAGAGCCTCAGCCGGTGCCGCATTCCGGTGCGGGTCACGGCGTTTTGCTCCGTCAGCGGGTGTACGGTTCTGCGGATTTTGCGGGACTATGACAAGCCGGAGGAGAATGACCGGGTCTTTGACTATGTGGCCGCCGGGTGGAACAGGGACGGCCTGGCGCTGCGGGCTATGGCCTGGCTTATGCGCAAGGCGGTGAGCCAAAACCGCCTGCTGCTGGTTTTGTCCGATGCCAGCCCCAATGACGACCAGCGTATTCCCGTGGGGGCGCTGCCTCTGGGGGGATACAGCTACAGCGGCAAGCGGGGCGTGGATGATACCGCCCAGGAGACGGGGATCCTGCGCCGCCGGGGCATCCGGCCTGTGTGCATCTTCACCGGCAGCGACCGGGAGCTGCCCGACGCCCGGAAAATTTACGGTCAGGCTATGGAACGCATCCCATCCATCGGTTGGTTTGCCGATGCCGTGAGCCGGCTGCTGTGCAGGCAGCTGCGGCAGGGATGAAGGGCAGAATTAAATGCAGAAAAACCGGTGCCCTCCGCATATTTGCGGAGGGCACCGAGGTTTACATGGCCTGTGCAAGGACCCTGACGATAGACGCAGATTTTTTTGAGAAAATAGAGCAGTCCCCCGGCTTTCACCGGGGGACTGCTCCTGTTAGGAAAATATTTGAGGAGAGAAATTCTTTAGCTGTTCATGGACAGCTTCTTAGCTGCACGCTTCTTGCCGTACACGCAGCAGGCGACCACATAGGCCACGCCGCAGGCAACGCCGATGATGTAGGCAATGGTCCAGGGGATGTTGAAGCCAATCTTCGCATTGGCGATATAGGTCACGCAGATGAATGCGTACCAGCCGCCGGGGATCATGGGCATCCAGGCCCACTTTGCCTTGCCGTTTTCAAACATCCACACGGCGATGCACATCAGGGCGAACAGAGCCAGGGTCTGGTTGGCCCAGGCGAAGTAGCGCCACAGGATCATGAAGCCGTTGGAGTTGACCTTGGCCCAAACCAAAATGGCGATGACCAGGATGAAGATGGGCAGAGCCAAACGGATACGCTTGCCGTTGGTGGATTGGTCGATGTGCAGGGTCTCGGACAGGCTCAGACGCAGAGCACGCAGAGCCGTATCGCCGGAGGTGATGGGCAGAACGATAACGCCGATCAGAGCGATGATGCCGCCCACATGGCCCAGCAGGTACTTACACACCACACCCACAGTGCCGGTGGCCAAGGTGGCCTCGGGGCTCTGAAGGGCCAGGTTGTAAACGCCCATAGCGCCGGCAGCCCAAACCATGGCGATGAAGCCTTCCAGCACCATCATGTTATAGAAGGTGTTGCGGCCCTGCTTCTCGCTCTTCATAGTGCGGGAGATGATGGCCGTCTGAGTGGAATGGAAGCCGGAAAGGATGCCGCAAGCCACCGTCACGAAGAAGATGGGCAGGAAGTGGCCGTTTGCAAAGTAGTTTGCGTAAGTAAAGGTATCACCGGAGCTGGCAATAGTCAGGACGGGGGAGGACCAATCATCCCAGATGTTCAGCAGGGGGAAGCCCTTGACAAAGAGGCCGATGAACACGCCGATGGCGGAGAACAGCAGGATACCGCCGAAGATGGGGTAGATCTTGCCGATGATGGCGTCGATGGGGAACACGGTGGCGATCAGGTAGTACAGGAAGATGGCGCCATAGATGACCCACGTGGAAACAGAGGAGGCCTTGCCGTCAAAGCCGAACAGCTGCGTGGCGGCAATGTCGCCGGGGGTGTAGATGAACACGGCGCCCACCAGCAGCAGCATGATGCACACGAAGATATTATAGAACTTATAAATGCCCTTGGGGGAATAGCGGCGGATCATCTCAGGCATCTGGGTGCCGCCGTCACGCAGGCAGATCATGCCGGAGAAGTAGTCGTGCATAGCGCCGCCGATGATGTTGCCGATGGGAATGGTCAAAAATGCGATGGGCCCGAACAGAATGCCCTGGATGGGCCCGATGATGGGGCCGGTACCGGCAATGTTCAGCAGGTTAATCAGGCTGTTCTTCCAGCCCTTCATGGGGACAAAGTCCACGCCGTCTTCCTTGGTGTAGGCGGGGGTCTTGCGATCATCAGGACCGAACACCTTTTCACAGAAGCGACCGTACAGTGCGGCACCGCCGATCAAGATGACCAAGCCAATAATGAATGTAGCCACAAAAACACACTCCTTTGTAAAAGCGATTTCTCTTTTTTACATTTTTCGACATCCGGATCGTCAAAATTTGATGCTCAAACTATAGCACTATTTCCCGTAAAGTTGTCGTTAATGAAAGAAAATAAAAATAAAAATGTCATATATAAAGCGATGCACTTTGTTAATTTTTACCGCTAAAGGAAACTCTCACAAAGTGTTAGGACGGGCCAAAATCTAAAAGCGCAAAGATTTCTTAAAATAATTTAGAGCAATAATAAAAACTTTTAGGGCATCTGCTTATGGGGGGCGGAAAAGCGGCTCGCGCTGAAAAAAGTGAATGCCACTGCAGGCTTTTGCGGAGAAAAAATCGCGCGCACAGAGACTGCACTGACGGCTTGAGGGGGCGCTGCCACGCATTATGGGTTGGGAAAGGGCGGCTGGGTGGTATACACGGTTTTATAGCGCCGGGAGAGGGCCTCCCAGTTGATCAGCGGCAGCGCCGCCTCCACATAGGCTGTTCGGTCATTGCCATAGGTGAGGGCGTAGGCGTGGCGGTACAGGTCCAGGCACAGCAGGGGAAAAAGGGGCAGGGCCGTGGCCTGACCCGGGGTGAAGAGCAGCCGCAGCCGCCCACAGCGGTCCGACAGCAGCCAGGTATAGCCCTCCCGCTGGTCCGACAGGCTCAGGTGGCGTAGGGCGCGCAGGAAGTCCTCCATGGAGCCGAAGCAGCGGTCAATGGCCCCGGTGAGGGCGGCCCCGGGCCGGGTGGACCGGGCAGGGGCCAGGGAGGGGAAATACAGTGTGTGGGTATATACAGCTCCGCCGTGCTCCAGCACATCCTCCCGGATGGCGCAGGGCAACCGGTCCGGATGGAGCAGCAGCTGCGGGAGAGGCTGCTGCTGCAGGGCGGGATAGGGCTGCAGAGTACAGTTGAGGGCGTCTGTATGGCTGGCGAAGATCTTATCGTGGTGGGTCATGATGGTGGCCCGGTTCAGATTCGGCTCCAGGGCGCCGGTGGAATAGGGCAGACGGGGGAGCGTGTAGGGGAAGGTCATGGACAGCGCATCCTTTCCGAATAAAAATTTCGGTTTCAGTATATGCGCCCCTTGACAAAAGATGATGAGGAGGGCAAAATGGGCGGTGAAAAGGAGGTGCGGTATCATGCGCAGAAAAGATAAAGAGCGGGACGCCGCGTTTGCCTGGCAGGTGATGGCGGAGGCGCCCTATGCCACGCTGTCCCTGGTGGACGGGGAGGGCAGGCCCTACGCCGTTCCGGTGTCCCAGGCGGCCTGGCCGGAGGGAAAGTGCATTTACTTCCACTGCGCCCTGGCCGGGAAGAAGTATGAGATATTTGAGAGCGGCTGTGAGGCGGTGATGAGCGCCGTGTCCCGGGCAGAGATCGTGTCCGATCAGTACACGGTGGCGTATGCCTCCGCTGTGGCCAGGGGCCGCCTGGAGATCGTTGCGGATCCGGAGGAGCGGATGCACGCCATGGCGGTGCTGTGCCGGCGATTCGACCCCGCCGCCGGGGAGAAGTATGTGGACTGCATGCACCATACCGGCGCAAGGACCTGCCTGGTGCGCCTGGCCGTGGAGGAGATCACCGGAAAAGAAGGCAGGGGCAAAGATTAAAAAATGTGCCTTCCTGAGGAGGGCACATTTTTTGACCTGTGAAATCCCACTTGTGTTTGCTGCAAAAGAAAGAGAATGAACGGCCATGACTGAAAAAGAAAAAATGCAAAAAAAGATGCTGTATGATGCAAACTATGACAAGGAGCTGCTACAGGAAAGAGCAAAGGCCAAGGACCTGTGCTATCAGTTCAACCGGCTTCGCCCGTCCGACGAACAGGGACAGCAGAAAATTATGAAGCAGCTGCTGGGTAAAACGAAAGGGACGTTCTGCATTGCTGCGCCTTTTTGGTGCGACTATGGCTATAACATCGAAGTGGGCGAGGACTTCTTTGCCAATCACAATACGGTTATTCTGGACGGGGCAAAGGTGAAATTCGGCGACCATGTGTTTATTGCGCCCAACTGCGGGTTTTACACCGCCGGGCATCCCATCGACTTTGAGCGCCGGAATCAGGGACTGGAATATGCCTATCCGATCACGGTGGGCGATAATGTATGGATCGGCGCAGGGGTGCAGGTCATGCCGGGCGTTACCATTGGAAGCAATGTCGTCATCGGCGGAGGAAGCCTGGTTGTCAAGGATATTCCAAGCAATTCTGTAGCGGTCGGCAATCCCTGCCGGGTGATCCGGGCCATTACGGAGGAAGATAAGAAGACCTGCTGGGACAGATGAATTTCAGGCTGCCAACTTTATCTGCCGGCGGCGGCAAATGAAAAAGGCGCCCGCCCGAGGGAAGGCACCTTTTCGGAGACTGTCGAAAAATCTGTTGGATTTTTCCGACAAAAGGCTTGCAGTCTGCTGCGCGCATAATTTTGAGCCCCTGGCTCAAAATTCCACACTGGCAGCCTGAGCGGTATTTTCTCTCACGCACATGTCGCGAGAGAAAATGATCTCAATGCTTTGCCGCCTGCGGGCGGCAAACTCTGCGAGGCTTTTTTGGCGAGCTGTGAAAAGGCGCCCGCCCGAGGGAAGGCACCTTTTATTGATTCTTGATTATTGGGTATCTGTAAAGTTGTGGGGCTGCTCTGCGGCCAGGACGGCTGCGGGATCGGCCTCCCACAGGCGCAGGAGCTTTTCTGCCAGGATCTTGGAAAAACCGGCCAGCAGCGCCGACTCCATCACCAGGCACCGGGCCACGCCGTCCGTCCCGGCGTCCGGGACGCACAGGTCCTGCCAGCTCTGCTGGATCTGCCGGTTAAAGAGCAGGGCAATGCCCCGGAATTTGCCGCTGTAATCCTCGTAGATCTGCCGCACGGACTCCGGCCCGTCCTGCCCGTCCGCCAGTTCCCAGGGGATGATCTTCTGCACCTGGCTGATGCCGATGGACTGCTTCAGAGTCAGGATCATGATGAGATAGCAGATGTGGACCCGGTAATACTTCCGCTTCACCGGGGCGGGCATCAGCTTCAGGCGCACATAGTTATTGATGGCCGAGGCGGTGACGATGCGCTCCTTCTCCTCGTTCACCGGGGGGATGAAGCTGAGATACCGCTCCAGCAGGAGCACCACCTGGTCCATATACAGGCCGAAATCCGGGATGGACTCCCACTGGGGCAGGTGATAGTCGGTGATATACTGATCCCACCGCTGCAGCTTGTGGGCAATGAGGGCTTTATCGTAGGACATAGTGCCACCTCCATAAAAAACACATCTATTATAACAGCAAATCTGCATGGATACAATAGGAAAAAGAACGTTGACAGGCCAAATGTAATATGCTATATTATTACAAACGATACGGCCGGTAAAAACCGGCCACAGAAAGGGGCGAAAGCCATGGCTTGTGCGTATATTTACGGGGACTCCCTGCTCAAGGCCACGGTGCCGGATGAACAGTTCCGCTATCATTTCCATCTGCCGGAGGTGATGGAGCGGTACAGCGGGCGGCAGACGGAGGTGGTGAACCGCTCCAAAATGGGCGCCACCATCCGCAAGGGACAGGCCCTGCTGGAGCACGACCTGCAGCGGGGCATGCAGGCGGATTACGCCCTCATTGCCTACGGCGGCAACGACAGCGATTTCGACTGGGATGCCGTGCAGGACAGCCCCCGGGAGAGCCATCTGCCCCGGACCACGCTGGCGGACTTCAAGCAGATCCTGCTGCAGATGCTGCGCCAGCTGAAGGACAAGGGGGTGCAGCCGGTGCTCATGACCCTGCCGCCCATTGACGCCCAACGGTATCTGGACTTCCTGTGCCGGGACGGGCGCAGCAAGGAGCGCATCATGGACTGGCTGGGGGACACCCAGCATATCTACCGGCACCAGGAGCTGTATTCGGACACCGTGGCGCGCCTGGCCTATGAGACGGGCACACCGCTCATCGGGGTGCGGGAGACCTTTTTGGACGAAAAATGCCTGCCGGGGCTCATCTCAGCCGACGGCATCCATCTGACTATGGACGGCTACACAAAACTGTTTGACACGCTGGCAGGCTGGCTGCGCGGCGCGGTAACATGAAAAGGAGACAAAATGGTACAGATCTTTACGGATACGGCAGCCAATCTGCCTATGAAGCTGCTGGAGGAATACGGCATCCGCACGGTGCCCCTGAGCTATGAGGTGGACGGTGTGGAGCCGGATCACAGCATCGAATTCAACGGGCCCGCCTTTTACGAGGCTATGCGCAAGGGCGCGTCGGTGAAGACCTCCATGGTCAATCCCGAGCAGGCGGCCCGGGCCATAGAGGAGAGCCTGGAGGCGGGCATGGACGTGCTGTATCTGGGCATCTCCGGCGGTATCAGCGGCAGCTGCTGGGGCGTGGGCGTGCAGTGCAGGGAGCTGGAGGAAAAGTACGGCCCCGGCCGCATCGCCGTGGTGGATACCCGGGGCGCCTCCCTGGGCGAGGGCCTGGTGGTCATTGAGACCGCCCGGCTTGCCAAAGAGGGCAGGAGCCTTGCGGAGCTGGAGGACTTTGCCAAGAGCCGCTGCGCAAGGATGCAGCAGTTCTTTGTGGTGGACGACCTGAAATACCTGCACAAGGGCGGGCGCATCTCCGGCGGCGCACGCCTGGCCGGCACGCTGCTGCAGGTGAAGCCCATTCTCCGGGGCGATGAGGAGGGCAAGATCGTGGTGTACGACAAGGTCCGGGGCAAGAAAAAGGCCCTGGAGGCCCTGGCGGAGATCTACGACAAGACCGTGGATGACCGCAAGGCATTCATCGGCATCGCCCACGCTGACGCACCCGCCGACGCGCTGCACCTGCAGAATCTGCTGCGGGACAGGGGCGCTGCGGGGGAGATCGTCCATGTGTGCTATGAGCCGGTCACCGGCGCCCATGTGGGCCCGGGGACGGTGGCGCTGTTCTTCTACAGCGAAGCGTGGAGATAAAAAAGCTGCCGAAAAATCCTTCGGAATTTTCCGGCAAAGAGATTAAAAACAACGGATCCGCTCGCACAAAGAGCGGATCCGTTGTTTTTTTGGTTGGGTCTCAGCCGATGAGGCCGATGACGAAGATGGCCAGGATCATAATGGGCAGCACGATCATGAACAGCCACCGCATCCAGCCGGCGACCTTCATGCCTCTGCCGGCGTTGGCCTCGGCCTGGTAGTTCTTGAAGCCCCAGCCCCAGCGGGTCACGCAGAAGAGCAGGTACACCAGGGAGCCCAGGGGCAGCAGGATGCTGCTGACCAGGAAGTCCTCGCTGTCCAGCACATCCCGGCCGCCGATGGGGTGGAAGTCGCTGAGCACATTGTAGCCCAGCACACAGGGGACGCTGGCGATGAGGATGATAACGCCGTTTATCAGCGCGGCCTTCTTGCGACTCCAGCCGAACAGGTCCATACAGGAGGACATGATGTTCTCGATGACCGCAATGACCGTGGAGAAGGAGGCAAAGGTCATGAACAGGAAGAATAGCGATCCCCACACGCGGCCTCCGGCCATATTGGTGAACACATTGGGCAGGGTGACGAAGATCAGGCTTGGACCGGAGGTTACCTCCACGCCGTAGCTGAAGCAGGCAGGGAAGATGATGATGCCCGCCATGACGGCCACAAAGGTGTCCAGCCCGCATATGCGGGCGCCCTCACTGAGCAGCGTGTGGTCCTTACTCATATAGCTGCCGAAAATCTCCATGGCAGCGATGCCCAGGCTCAGGGTGAAAAACGCCTGATTCATGGCCGCGGCAATGACATTGCCCAGACCTACGGAACGCACATTGTCCATGTTGGGCACCAGGTAGAAGGCGATGCCCTCCTTGGCTCCGGACAGGGTGAAGCTGTGAATGGCCAGCACCAGGATCAGCACCAGCAGGGCGGTCATCATCACCTTGCTGACCCGCTCCAGGCCCTTCTGCACGCCGATGCTGCACACCAGCACGCCGGCGGCCACGGTAATGGCCATCCACAGGCCCATCTCGGTGGGGCTGGCCAGCATAGCACTGAATACCTGGCCGCTGACCTCGGCAGCCATGCCGGGGGTAAAGACGCCGGTGGCGAACTTGAAGAAGTAGTCCAGCATCCAGCCGGACACGGTGGTGTAGTACATCATCAGCAGGTAGCAGCCGATGATGGCGAACCAGCCGTGGATGTGCCACTTGCTGCCGGGCTTTTCCAGGGCTTTATAGGCCAGCACCGCGCTCTTGCGGCTGGCGCGGCCTACGGCCAGCTCCATAGTCAGCACCGGCAGGCCCAGCACCACCAGCATGACAAGGTAGACCAGCACGAAAAATCCGCCGCCGTTCCCCCCAACCACAAAGGGGAAGCGCCATACGTTGCCGATGCCGATGGCGCACCCGGCGCTCACCAGCAGGAAGCCCAGCCGGGACTTGAAAGATTCTCGTTCCATGATTTTCTCCTCCGATTTTCGGGCGGCTGAAAAACCGGCCCGTTAAAAAAGCGTTATGAATGTACTATAAGGGGCGGGCGGGCTTTTGTCAACCGTTGAGATGAACAAAAACCGGCGGCCGGCGGAAAAAACGCCCCCTTGCAGTCTTTGGACTGCAGGGGGGCGATGCTGTTGACCGGTTGGAACCGCAGGCACGCCGTTACCGGATCACTTCTGAAGCGCCAGGGCCCACTGGGAGTACTTTTCGATGTTTGCATCCCGATCCTCGGCATCCTTGCCCAGGGTGAGGATGTAGACCTTGATCTTGGGCTCCGTGCCGGAGGGGCGCACCAGGATCACCGTGCCATCGGCCAGGGCGTAGCGCAGGACGTTGCTGCCCCTGAGCTCCGAGGCGGTGACATTGCCAGTTGCGCAGTCGGTAATGGTGCCGTCCTTATAATCCGTGCGCATGGTGACGGCCACGCCTGCGATCTCCGTGGGAGGCACGTCCCGCAGGCCCTTCATCAGCTCGGCCATCTTCTCCAGCCCGTCCAGGCCGGGCATCACCAGGTTATGGGTCTTTTCGCCATAGTAGCCGTACTTTTCGTACAGGGCCTGGAGGGCATCGAACAGGGTCATGCCCTGGCTCTGATACCAGGCGGCCATCTCCGTCAGCAGCAGGGAGGCGGTGACGGCGTCCTTATCCCGGACATAGTCGCCCAGCATGTAGCCGTAGCTCTCCTCATAGGAGAACACCACCTTGCCCAGGCCCTGGCTCTCCAGCTGCTGCTTCTTTTCGGCCATGAACTTGAAGCCGGTGAAGGTATCATAGCATTTGACACCGTGGGCCTCCGCCACCCGGCGGGCCATCTCGGTGGTGACGATGGTCTTGAGCAGGACGGCGTTCTTGGGCAGCTTGCCGCTGCGGGCCATGGCGCCCAGCAGATAATCCGCCAGCAGCACGCCGGTCTGGTTGCCGGACACGGGTACGAAGCGGCCGTCCTTATTGCGCACCAGGATGCCCACCCGGTCGCTGTCCGGATCGGTGCCGATGATAAAGTTGGCGCCCACCCGGTCCGCCAGGGCGATGGCCAGGTAGAAGCCCTCGGGATTCTCCGGATTGGGGGAGACCACCGTGGGGAAGGAGCCGTCCAGCACCATCTGCTCGGGCACGCAGTGCAGGTGCTTCACGCCCAGATCCCGCAGAGCCTGGGGCACCAGCTTCCAGCCGCAGCCGTGGAAGGGAGTGTAGACCACATGGAAGGTATCCGCCACCTTGGCCACACATTCCCGGTCATTGACCATGGCCATGACGTTTTCCATGAAGGCGTTGTCCGTCTCCTCACCCATGAGCTCAATGCGCCCGGCGGCCTTGGCCTCGTCAAAGGGCATGGTCTTCACGCCGGTGAAAATGTCGATCTTCTCCAGCTCCCGGGCGATGGCGTCGGCGTGCTGGGGGGGCAGCTGCGCGCCGTCGGACCAGTAGACCTTGTAGCCGTTATACTCCTTGGGGTTGTGGCTGGCGGTGATGTTGATGCCCGCCTGGCAGCCGTAGTGCCGCACGGCGAAGCTCAGCTCCGGGGTGGGGCGCAGGGACTCGAAAATGCGCACATGGATGCCGTTGGCGGCGCAGACCTCCGCCGCGGCGTGGGCAAACTCCATACTGTGGTGGCGGCAGTCCATGCAGATGGCCACGCCCTTGTCCATAGCGGCCTGCCCCTCGGCACAGATGACGTTGGCGAAGCCCTGGGTGGCCCAGCGGATGACATAGATGTTCATCTGATGCAGGCCCATCTTCATGGTGCCCCGCAGGCCGGCGGTGCCGAACTCCAGGGGGCCGTAGAACCGGCTCTCGATCTCCTTGTCATCGCCGGCGATGGCGGCCAGCTCCGCCCGCTCCTCCTCGGTGATGGCGTCACTGTGGAGCCATTTCTGATATTCTGCTTTGTAGTCAATCATGCTGTAAAATCTCCCTTCCGTTTTACTATGAAAGTTATGAATTACTCTCGTCAAAAATGGGCTCGGCGGCGAGCAGCTCCCGGGCCTCCTCCAGCCGGGAGGCGGGGACATAGAGGTCGGCTCCATAGCCGGAGAAGCCGTTGATGACCTTGCCGGCGCCGCCCTCCTTGGCGTAATACTTGAAGCAGGGAATGCCGTAGGCCGCCAGCATGGACAGTTTCATGTCCGCATCCGCGGCCGAGTCAAAGACCTGTTCCAGCAGCGCGGCCTTTTCTTTTTCGCCGTTTGCCAGGGTGGGCCAGGCGGGGATGTCGGGGACGCCGCCGAAGGACCAATCGTTGTTCATGGGGGGTTCCTCCTAATATATTAGTGTTGGGATGGGGGTTGCGGATCGCCGCGACCGGTTTGAGAACCGGTCTAGCAATGACATGTTTTGGCGTGGGCGGCGGGGTGAGGGCACCCCGCCCTACAGGGTGTTGTAGGGGCGGACGACTCTGTCCGCCCGGTGGGCAGCCTGTTGGTGTGCGTAGGGGAGGGGCTCCGCCCCTACGGATAAACTGTGGGGTGGTGTGGGGGGCCGATGAGGGCATCGGCCCCTACGAATATTATATGGGGATTACTTATGGTATTTTGTCCCCTGCTGGATCTGATAGGCCCGGTAAATTTGCTCCAGGAGCATGACCCGGGCCAGGTGGTGGGGAAAGGTCATGGGGGACATGGAAAGCTTCCAGTCTGCCTGACGCTTCAGGCTCTCGCTGAGGCCCACGCTGCCGCCGATGAGAAAGGTGACCTGGGTCTTGCCGGCGATGGCCAGCTGCTGCATCTTGCGGCTCATTTCCGCGCTGGAGCAGAGGGCGCCCTCGATGCACATAGCCACCACCGCCCCGCCCTTGGGGAGCTTTGCGCTGATGGCGGCGGCCTCCGTATCCAGGGCCTGCTGTATTTGGGCGGGGGAGGGATCCTCTGGCAGCTTGCTCTCCGGCAGCTCGATGATCTCCAGTTTGCAGCAGCGCTGCAGGCGCTTGGCGTACTCCGCCACGGCGTCCAGGTAGAATTTTTCCTTCAGCTTGCCTACGCACAGGACGGTTATTTTCTGCATAGTGCGCCCTCCGCTATATAGGCCTCGCTGCACTCGCCCCGGGGGGCGGCGGTGAGGCGGACTTCCCCGAATCCGCCGCGGCGCAGGGCATAGCCCACGGTGTCCAGGGCCCGGACCGGGGTGTTGTTTTCCTTACTTAAATGCACCAGGACGAACTGTCGGGTGCCGCGGCCCGCCATGCGGCAGGCAAACTCCGCCGCGGCGTCGTTGGACAGGTGGCCCCGGTCGCTTAATATCCGCCGCTTCAGGGGGTAGGGATAGGGGCCGCTTTGCAGCCATTCCACATCGTGATTGCTCTCCAGCAGCAGCAGCTCCACCCCGGCCAGGGCCGTCTCGGCCTCCGGCGTTACATAGCCCGTGTCCGTCAGGATCCCGGCGGAAGCGCCGCCGCAGTCAAAGCGATAATCCATGCTGCCCGGGGCATCATGGGAGGTGGCAAAGGCCGTCACGGTCAGGGGGCCGAAAGCCTGGGCATCCCCGGGGCACAGGGGCCGCAGCAGAGGGGAGATGTCCGGTATCTGCCGCAGCAGGGCGGCGCACACGGCGGGGGAGGCGAATACAGGGGCACCCGTGTGCTTCAGCAGCACCCGCAGGCCGGCGGTGTGGTCGGAATGGGTATGGGTGATGAAAACGGCGGACAGGGCCTGGGGCGGCCGGTCAAGAGACCGCAGGGCGGTCTCAATGCGCCGGGCGGAGATGCCTGCGTCCACCAAAATGTGAACATCGCCGGCGCAGACCAGGGCGGCGTTGCCCTCGGACCCGCTGGCCAAAGTATGTATGGTGATCAAATGTCAGACCTCGCTTGTGATTTTGGGTATTACGGATTGCCACACCGGTGACGTCGGCCACCGGTTCGCAATGACACATTATAAAAGCGCGGCGGGGGAGCGCCGCCGGGTGATAAAAACAGCGCCACCACGCCGGCCGCCCTTTGGCGGCCCCACGCGGCAGACGCTGCTTTGGCGGCATTGTATCAGCCGATATGTGCTTCCTTTTGCTCGGCGATGTCCGGCGCGTCTACCACGCGGATGTCGGCCCCAACGGCCCGGAGCTTGCCCACCAGGTCCTCGTAGCCGCGCTCGATAAACTGCACCTGGCTCAGCTCCGTCACGCCCTGGGCACACAGGCCGGCGATGACCATGGCGGCACCTGCCCGCAGGTCGCAGGCCTGCACCGGCGCGCCCTGGAGATGCTCCACACCCTCGATAACGGCCACGTGGCCGTCGGCCTGGATGTTGGCGCCCATGCGCTTTAATTCGTCGATATACTTAAAGCGGCTGTTCCACACGTTTTCATTGACGATGCTGGTGCCCTGGGCCGTGGACAGCACCGCGGCGATCTGGGGCTGCATATCCGTGGGGAAGCCCGGGTAGGGCATGGTCTTCACGTTGGTCTTCTGCAGCGGGCCGCTGCGGCGCACCAGCACGGCGTCGCCCCGGTCCTCGATGTAAACGCCCATTTCCACCAGCTTGGCGCTGATGCAGTCCAGGTGCTTGGGGATCACGTTCTTGATGAGCACCTGGCCGCCTGCGGCGGCCACGGCGGCCATGTAGGTGCCGGCCTCGATCTGATCGGGAATGATGCCATAGCTGCCGCCGGCCAGACGATCCACACCCCGGATCTTGATGGTGTCGGTGCCGGCGCCCTTGACGTCGGCGCCCATGGAATTGAGGAAGTTGGCCAGGTCCACGATGTGCGGCTCCTTGGCGGCGTTTTCAATGACGGTGTTGCCCTGGGCCAGCACGGCGGCCATCATGATATTCATGGTGGCACCCACGGACACCACGTCCAGATATATGGTGGTGCCGGTGAGACGGCCAGACTTGGCGCTGGCCTGGATGAAGCCGCTCTCCACCTTTACCTCCGCGCCCATGGCGCAGAAGCCCTTGATGTGCTGGTCGATGGGCCGCACACCGAAGTCACAGCCGCCGGGCATGGCCACGGTAGCCTCCCCAAAGCGGCCCAGCAGAGCGCCGATGAGATAGTAAGAGGCGCGGATGCGGCGGGCCAGCTCATAGGACGGATGGGTGGAGCGGATGGCGTGGCAGTCCAGCTCCACGGCGTGACGGTTCAGCACACGGACCCGGGCGCCCAGCTCCTCCAAAATGTTCAGCAGCAGCGTAACGTCGCTGATCTGCGGGATATTTTCAATGCGGCAGATGCCGTCCACCAGCAGGGCGGCGGGAATAATGGCAACGGCGGCGTTCTTTGCGCCGCTGATGGTAATTTCACCAAAAAGCGGCCGACCGCCGCGAATAAGATACTGATTCATAAGTGCCCCTTTCGTGAGGTGTATATAAGGAGGCAGAGCCTCTCTGTCGTCAGCCGCTGCAAAATGCGCAGGGCATAGTCATCCATTTGTACAAAATAGTATATCACATATTTTTTCAAAAGCAATCACCAATATTCCAAAACCGGCGGGAAACTTCTATGGGAAATTAAGAGGAGCGTAAAAAAATGCGCGAAAAATTTTCAAAAAGGGGTTGACACCGGATGCGGGTGGGTGTAGTATACAAACAACAAACGTATGAGCAATTATTCACATGAACACTTGAGGAGGCCGACATGGAACAGATGGAAAAGAATCCGGAGCAGGATTTTCTGTGCCTGGACGAGAACGGCGTGGAGACCGTGCGGCGGCAGATGCCCGATGAGGATGACCTGTACGACCTGGCAGAATTATATAAGGTGTTCGGCGACTCCACCCGCATTAAAATTTTGTATGTGCTGTTCAGCGCGGAGCTGTGCGTGTACGACATCGCCCGGCTCCTGGGCATGACCCAAAGCGCCGTGAGCCACCAGCTGCGCATTCTGAAAAACAACAAGCTGGTGAAGTTCCGCCGGGAAGGCAAGACCGTGTTTTACGCACTGGATGACGACCATGTCCGCTCCATCCTGAAGCTGGGCATGGAGCACCTGGGCGACTGATGAAAGGAGAAATAACCATGAAAAAGACTTACAAGATCGAAGTAGACTGCGCCGCCTGCGCCGACAAGATGGAGCAGGCCGCTCAGAAGACCGAGGGCGTGGCCGCCGCCACCGTCAGCTTCATGACTCAGAAGATGAAGGTGGAATTTGCCGAGGGCGCCGACGTGGACGCCGTGATGCAGCAGGTGCTGAAGAACTGCAAAAAGGTAGAGGACGACTGCGAGATCTATCTGTAAAAGCTATGCGCAGGACCGGGCGGCGGGGTGAGGGCACCCCGCCCTACGGATAAGCAGGAAAATCGGTGCAGCGGGCGGGGTAGAACCCCGCCCCTACGCGAAACAGGAAACTGGATGCGCGGCGGGACGATGTGAGCATCGCCCCCTGCAACTTTTCCCACGCACATGTCGCGGGGGAAAACCATCCCAAATTTTTGCCACCTGCGGGCGGCAAACTCTGCAAGGCTTTTTTGGGAGCCGGAAACACTGTAAGGAGGCGTAAAAGCCGTGACGAAGAAGCAAAAAACCAATCTCATCCGGATCATCGTGTCGGCGGTGCTGGTGATCGGATTGTGGATTTCCCCCCTCACCGGCTGGCTGGAGGGCGTGCTGTACCTCATCCCGTATTTCATCGTGGGCTATGACATCTTGCTCAAGGCCGTGAAGGGCATCTTCCGGGGCCAGGTGTTCGACGAGAACTTCCTCATGGCTGTGGCCACCGTGGGCGCTATGGCCCTGGGCGACTGGCGGGAGGGCTGCGCCGTTATGGTGTTCTATCAGATCGGCGAGCTGTTCCAAAGCTATGCCGTGGGCAAAAGCCGCCGCAGCATCTCCGACCTGATGGACATCCGCCCGGACTATGCCAACATCGAGACGGACGGGGCCCTGGAGAAGGTGGACCCGGACGATGTGGCCGTGGGCACTATTATCGTGGTGCAGCCCGGCGAGCGCATCCCCATTGACGGCGTGGTGACGGAGGGGGAGGCCACCGTGAACACCAGCGCCCTCACCGGCGAGAGCCTGCCCCGGCAGGTGAAGACCGGGGACGAGGTGCTGTCCGGGTGCGTGAACCTCAGCGGCCTGCTGCATATCCGGACCACCAAGGAGTTCGGTGACTCCACCGTGGCCAAAATCCTGGATCTGGTGGAAAACTCCAGCATGAAAAAGGCCAAGGCCGAGAACTTCATCACCAAGTTTGCCCGCATCTATACTCCCGCCGTGTGCTGCAGCGCCCTGGCTCTGGCGGTACTGCCGCCGGTGGTGCGGCTTATCATGGGCGACGCGCCCATGTGGGGCGACTGGATCACAAGAGCCCTGACCTTCCTGGTCATCAGCTGCCCCTGCGCGCTGGTCATCAGCATTCCCCTGAGCTTCTTCGGCGGCATCGGCGGCGCGTCTGCCAAAGGAATTTTGGTCAAGGGCAGCAACTATCTGGAGGCCCTGGCCAAGACCGGCTGCGTGGTATTCGACAAGACCGGCACCCTCACCAAGGGCGTTTTCCAGGTGCTGGAGACGGCCCCGGAGGGCATGGACGCGCAGACCCTGCTGGGCTGGGCGGCCCAGGCGGAGTGCTACTCCAAGCACCCCATCAGCCAAAGCCTGAAGACCGCCTGGGGCGGTCAGGTGGACACTGACCAAGTGACAGATGTGGAGGAGCTGGGCGGCTTCGGCCTGACGGCGCAGGTGGACGGCCACGCCGTGGCCGTGGGCAACCGGCGGCTCATGGAAAAGCTGGGCATCCGGCCCGTGGAGCCCCAAAAGGCCGGCACCGTGGTGTATGTAGCCGTGGACGGCGTGTATGCCGGGTGGATCCTGCTGGGCGATGTGGTGAAGGAGCACGCGGCCCAGGCCATCCGGGGCCTGAAGGCGGAGGGCATCGAAAAGACCGTTATGCTCACCGGAGACGCGGACGCGGCGGCGCAGCAGGTGGCGTCTCAGCTGGGCGTGGACGAGGTACACAGCCAGCTGCTGCCGGCGGATAAGGTCCAGCAGGTGGAGCGGCTGCTGAAGGAGCGGAAAGAGGGTCAGCTCCTGGCCTTCGTGGGCGACGGCATCAACGACGCCCCCGTGCTGGCCCGGGCTGACATCGGCATTGCCATGGGCGCCCTGGGCAGCGACGCGGCCATCGAGGCGGCGGACGTGGTGCTCATGGACGACGACCCGGCCAAGATCGCCCTGGCTATGCGCATCTCCCGGCGGACCCTGCGCATCGTGTACGAGAATATCGTGTTTGCCCTGGCGGTGAAGGCGGTGTGCCTGGTGCTGGGCGCCATCGGCATTGCCAACATGTGGCTGGCCATCGGCGCGGATGTGGGCGTGATGGTGCTGGCGGTGCTCAACGCCACCCGGGCCCTGTCGGCGGGAAAAGAATAAAAAAAATAAGCAGGCGGAGGAAACCTGAAAGGCTCCTCCGCCTGCTTTGTAAATATCAGAAAACGGATCAAAAAAGAAAACCGTCACTCTGCCAAGTGACGGCTTTCTTGAGCTTGCTCAAATAACTTTTCACTTCTAAGAGCCAACCGCTTGTCGCAGCGCTCTTGCTATATTTATATTACCACACGGACGACGGACGGAAAATGTCAAGTGTGGCTTTTATTTTGCCGGGTTTGGGGCAGTTATTTTAGCCTTGAAAACGGCGGCGCTTTCTGCTACAATTATTTAGTTAAAGTATGCCATTTTTGAATCGAGGTGAACTGCGTGTACTTAAAGGCTTTGGAAATCCAGGGCTTCAAAAGCTTTCCGGACAAGACCGTGCTGAACTTCGGCGAGGACATCACCGCCATTGTAGGCCCCAACGGGTCCGGCAAGTCCAATATCTCCGACGCCATCCGCTGGGTCATGGGCGAGCAGAACAGCCGCCAGCTCCGGGGCGCCAAGATGGAGGATGTGATCTTCGGCGGCACCGAAAAGCGCCGGGCCATGGGCTTTGCCCAGGTGACGCTGGTCATTGACAATACCGAGCACATCTTCAACCGCGACGAGGCGGAGGTGGCGGTGACCCGCCGCTATTACCGCAGCGGGGAGTCCGAGTATTATATCAACCGCCAGTCCGTGCGGCTCAAGGACGTGAACGAGCTGTTCATGGACACCGGCATGGGCCGGGAGGGCTATTCCATCATCGGCCAGGGCAAGATCGACGAGATACTCTCCGTCCGCAGCGACGACCGGCGGGAGGTATTCGAGGAGGCGGCGGGCATCAGCAAGTACCGCCACCGCAAGGAGGAATCCGAGCGGAAGCTCCAGCGCACGGAGGAGAACCTGGTGCGCATCAACGACAAGATCGCAGAGCTGGAGATGCAGGTGGAGCCCCTGCGCAAGCAGGCGGAGACGGCCAAGAAATACCTGGTGCTCCGGGATGAGCTGCGGACGCTGGAGATCAGCGTCTGGCTGGAAAATCTGCAGAAGCTGAAAGCGGACCGGCTGAAGCTGCAGACGGACTTTGAGACCGCCCAGGCCGACCAGAAAAAGGCCCAGGATGAGCTGGACCGGGTGTATGCCCAGGCGGAGGAATGCTCCCGCCTGCTCCATGAAAACGACTGCGCCGCCGAGGAAAAGCGCAGCCGGATCTCGGCCCTGGAGAGCGCTATCGGCGAGCATGAGTCCGCCGCTGCCGTGGCCCGAACCACGGCCCAGCACCACGCCGAGACCATTGAGCGCATGGACCGGGAGATGAGCGAGAGCCGCAGCCGCACGGAGTCCCTGCACGAGCAGATGCAGGCCCTGGCCCACCGCATGGAGGAAATAAATGCCTCCGCCCGGACCCTGGAAAATGAAGTGGAAGCCCTCTGCGAAGAAATGCGCGGCAGCACCGATGCGGCAGCGGCGGCGGCGGCCCAGCTGGAGCAGCTGCGCCGCCAGGAGG
>CABMQL010000012.1 GCA_902388735.1 uncultured Eubacteriales bacterium
CGCCGGCAAGGAGGCCAGCGGCACCGGCAACATGAAGTTCATGATGAACGGCGCCGTGACCATCGGTACCCTGGACGGAGCCAACGTGGAGATGCACCAGGTGCTGGGCGACGAGAATATGTTCCTCTTTGGCCTGAAGGCGGAGGAGGCCGCCGCCCTCTCCCGGCACTATGATCCCAAGCTGCTGTATGACCGGGATCCCGTGCTGCGCCGGGTGCTGGATGCCATCCGGGACGGCTTCCGGGATGGGGTCAGCTACGAGGACATCTATCGCCGCCTGCTCTTCGGCGGCGACTGCCCGGCGGACCAGTACCTGCTCCTGGCGGACTTCGTCTCCTACTGTGATGCCGGCCGCCGTATGATGGAGACCTATGGCGACCGCACCCGCTGGAATCAGATCAGCCTGCACAACATCGCCCGCAGCGGCGTGTTTGCGGCGGACCGCTCCATCCGGGACTATGCCCGGGACATCTGGCACGTCCCCTGCAGAGAGTAAAGATGAAATTTTATCCCCCAAGCGGCGGCACCAACCGCGTGGACGCCGCCAGCACCCACCCGGTGCCGCCGCTTTGCCTTGCCCGGTGTTGCCCTTATCCCCCCGTAGGGTGAAGCGCCCTGTCCATCTCCGGCCCGGCATTTTTACTCTTTTCATCGGTTGACAGTTGTGGTAAAATATAAATTGATATACTATGACAAACTATGACAAAAAGAGGATAAATACTATGGACATTACACAGGGCGTGCCCTTTGACACCTTTGGCCTGTCGGAGCCTACTATGCGCGCCATAAGAAACAAGGGGTATACCATATCAACGCCTGTGCAGGCGGGGTGCATCCCCCCCATGCTGGCGGGGAAGGACGTCATCGCCAAGGCTCCCACGGGCACCGGCAAGACCATGGCCTTCGGCCTGCCCATCATCGAGCGCATCGACCGGGAGAGCGAGGCGGTGCAGGCGCTGATCCTGGCCCCCACCCGGGAGCTGGCCATGCAGATCACCCAGGAGCTGCGGGAGGTGGCCGTGTGCCACGAGGAGCTGCGGGTGGTGTGCCTGTACGGCGGCGAGCCCATCGGTAAGCAGATCAACGCCCTCAAGCGCAAGCCCCAGATCGTGGTGGCCACCCCGGGCCGCCTGTCCGACCACATGAAGCGCCGCACCGTCACGGTGAAGGAGGTGCAGACGGTGGTGCTGGACGAGGCCGACCGGATGCTGGATATGGGCTTTATCCACGACGTGACCCGGATCCTGGACAAGATACCGAACCGCAAGAACCTGGGCATGTTCTCGGCTACCATTTCCCGGGAAGTCATGGATATCTCCTGGGTCTATCAGCGGGACCCGGAGGAAATTACCGTCCAGGCCACCAAGGAGAATAAGCCCGACATCCTGCAATACCGCATTGAGGTGCCCTCGGATGCGAAGGTGGACACCATCGCCCGGATCATCGCCGGGGAGAACCTGGAGCGGGTCATGTGCTTCTGCAACACCAAGGGCTCCACGGAGCGGCTGACCAAGTTCCTGCAGATGCGGGGGCTGGACGCCCAGTGCATCCACGGAGACATCCCCCAGCGCAAGCGGGAGGCGGTGATGGCCCTGTTCCGGGAGGGCAAGCTCCACGTGTTTGTGGCCACGGACGTGGCCGCCCGGGGCATCGACGTAGACGATGTGGACGCGGTGTTCAACTACGATGTCCCCGATGAAAACGAGTATTACATCCACCGCATCGGCCGCACGGGCCGGGCCAAGCGCCACGGGGTGGCCTACACCCTGCTGTCGGACTTCCCCAGCCGCATGCGGCTGGACGACATCGCCCGCAACACCCGCAGCCAGATCACCCCCGCTTCGGTGGATGAAAACGGCCATGTGGTGCCGGAGAAGAAGTGAGCCCATTTCGCGCAAAAGGAGCAAACATATTATGATGAAACTGAAACGACGCGGGGCCCTGCTGCTGGCGGCCGCCCTGCTGCTGGGTCTGCTGACCGGCTGCCACCGGGAGACCGGCGTTTCCTTCCGGGTGGCTATGAGCAGCGTTCCTGCCACGCTGGACCCGGCTATGGCCGCCACCGACGAGGAAAAGACCGTGGTCAGCCATCTGTTTGAAAACCTCATGAAGCTGCAGTCCGACGGAAACGGCGGCACCACGGCGGTCAGCGGGGTGGCCCGCAGCTATCAGTGCGACACCACGGCCGAGGGGCAGGAGACCTATACCTTTAAGCTCCGCTCCAGCGCCGCCTGGTCCGATGGCACCAAGGTCACCGCACAGGACTTCGTTTACGCCTGGAAGCGGCTGGTGGACCCCGCCACCGGCTCGAAAAACGCAAGGATCCTGGACATGGTGGCCGGCTACACCGCTGCCCGGACCGGAGAGGATGCCCTGCAGGTCTCCGCACCGGATAACGAGACCTTTGTGGTGGTGCTTTCCGGGCGCTGCCCGTATTTCATCGACAGCGTATGCACGGCGGCGGCGACTATGCCGGTGCAGAGCGCTGCGGCGGCCCAGGAGAATTGGTCCATGTCGCCGGACACCCTGGTCACCAACGGCCCCTACACCGTTGCATCCTGGGAAAACAACACCATGCTGTTGCAGCAGACCAGCGGCTACCACGACGCCCGGCGCCTGGGGCCGGAGAGCATCGGCTTCCGCTTTACGGCGGATGTGAAGACGGCCAACTCCCTTTTTGAGCAGGGGGATGTGGATTTCGTCCTGGGACTGACGGATGAGGCCGTGGCCAAGAAGATCGACAGCTGGATGCCGGACTACTATCCCGAGACCAGCGTGGTACTGCTGAACCAGCTGTCCGACCTGACCAGCAATGAAAATGTCCGCCGGGCCATGGGCCTGGTCATTGACCGCAACGCCATTGCCGAGCTGCTGGGGTCCCGGACGCATTTGGCGGCGGAGGGCCTGGTGACCCGGGGCATCCGCAGCACGACGGGCGGCCAGTTCCGCGATTTCGGCCCCGCCGTGGACAATGACAGCGAGAATTACGAGAAAAACTGCCAGACGGCCCAGGAGCTGATGAAGGAGGCGGGCTACACCGCCACCAAGCTGGCGAGCCTGGCCCCGGTGATCATGCTCTATGAATCGGACGGCACCACGGATTCTTTGGCACTGCTGCTGCAGAAGACCTGGAGGGAGAAGCTGGGGCTGAGCGTGACGCTCAAGGGCGTTTCCGGCGCGGAGATCACCCAGGCCCTGGAGCGGGGCGAATATACGCTGGCGGCGCTGCGCGTTACCAGCGACCGCAATGACGCCACGGGCTTCCTCAACCGCTGGCGCATGGGCGAGGAGGATAACTATGCCAATTTCACCTCCAGCGCTTATGACATGCTCCTGCGCGTGGCGGCGGTGTCCGCCAGCCAGGAGGCCCGGGACGCTTACCTGGAGGACGCGGAGCGCCTGCTGCTGGAGCAGGGCAATGTGATCCCCCTGTATTGCAGCACCCGCAGCTGGAGCCTGTCGGAGTCGTTCACCGGTGTGTTCGGCGACGGCTTGGGCCGGTACTTCTTTACCGGCGTGCATAAGGTGAGTAAGTAAAAAACAAGGCCGCCTCCCGGTGAGGCGGCCTTGTTTTGTTGGAGATGGGAAAAAGGGGACGGGGGTACAGAGCGCCGCGAGCAATAACAGATATTTGCATGGGGCGCGGCGGTTGACGATGGGCGGGCTGGGGACAGCCCGCCCTGTGGCTGTAAATTTGGAGGCCTGGGGCAAACGGGACAAAAATGACGGCAGCCGCGGTAAGGATGCGGCTGCCGTTATTTTTTAGTCAAATGAATCGGTTTGGACGCTGTGAATGCGTCCTATCAGTATTATGATCTCGTTTTTATACAGAGGGTATTCAAGAAGGGCCTCATGCTTTTTCCCGCTGCGGTCGGTGAAATAGAAGAAGTGACGATCCGTTGCCGGGGCGGCGCTGGAGGCACTGCGGCTGGCTTTTATGACGCCCTCGCCGCAGCGCTCAATGTCGGTGTACTTGTAATATTTCCCGTTAAATGGGTTCGTTTTGAAGAAAAAGCCACGGGGGCCGATGCAGATTTTATAGTAGAAGTAGCGGCCGATGAGTTTTACCAGGGTCACCGTCAGGAGAGTCGCTATGCCCCCGAAAGCGAGGGCAACGAAGGGAACTTTATTGGGGCCCGGCTGCAGCTGGTCTATGGTCAGCACAATGAAAAACGCGGCAAGAATGCCGACGATCGCCATCCGCATAATGCCGTAGGGCCTGCCGGAAATGATGTAATCCCATTTTTCGGGTTTGCTGGGCATGGCGTCTTTCCTCCGCTGCATGGAAGTATATGTATTCACGATGCGCTGTGGCCAAAGCACCAGGTGCAGGCATCGTAGCCGGAATCCTTGGCCTGCTGCTCCGTCACGGCGACGGTGTTGTCCTTACCGATGACGTATTGGCAGTCCTGCTTGTGGTAGCAGCGGCCGGATTCCGTCAGATAGACCGTTTGGTTGGCTCCGCCGGGCAGGAGACACAGAACCAGCACCACCAGCGCTGCCGCAGCGGCCAGGCTGATGCCGCCCCACAGGGCTATGCGCCGGGGTCTGCAGCGGCGGTTATACCGCAGGAGGATGGAGGCAAACTCATTGGCTTCCTGCTCCTGCAGAACGCTGCTGCCGGGGCCGGTGGCATGAGACTGCTCCAGATGCCGGCACAGGATGTGCCCCAACTCATGACTCAACAGGATCATCTGCTCCTGCTGGGACAGATTCTCCTGCATAAAAACGATGCGCAGGTGGGGGTCCTGATAGGTGAAGGCGGACTGCCGGGCGGCATAATCAAACAGGCGCAGGGAGGTGAGCAGAGTGGTGACCTCCTTGCCGTTGGAAACGCGGCTGTACTCAACCAGAGAAAAGCCCTGCGCCTGCAGGGCTTTTTCAAGATCTGAAACCGTAAAAGGCCGGTGGTGAAACTGCGACAAAAATGTGCGCGCTTCGCGCTGCACGGGTGTCATGAGATGGTCCCTTCTTATTCCTTGTTTTTCAGGCTGCGCAGAGCATTGACAGCGTCTGCGGCATCGCCTGCGGGCATATTCACGCTGGTAAAGCTGCCGCCAAAGGCTGCGGCTTCGCCGGTGAAGATATCGGCAGCTTCCTTGCAGCGATCGGCCTCCACCTTTAGCACGGTGGCTACGGTATGCCGGCCATAGCTGTCCAGCTGGGCATACTGGGTCAGCAGATCCTGCGTGTCATCCGTCAGGTAGAAGGCGGAATCGTCCGAAAGGGCCTTGATGCCCAGGGTCTTGCAGATGTGCACCACGGTATCAAAGGAGGAACCGCCGATGCCGTTGTGCAGGGCACTGTTAATGGTGGACAGAGGTATATCCACTGCGAAAGCAAACTGACGCACACTCTTGTATTGTCGAGCGATCTCCGTGCGCACGATTTTCGTTAGATTATCCATAATTGCACCTCTTTTTTACATGAGTAATTTCCTTCCACAATCATAGCATAATAATGGAAAAAAGCAATAGGAATTATTTTCCAAAATTAAGAAGCATTTTTAGGAATTTTGACGGACACTTGTCCGGCACATGTGGATTTACACCGAAAAACAGCTGCGCCGGAAGAAAAGGTTTATTTCGTGACGTTTCTATGGTATACTATGGCCATATCAAGGGAGAATGTCCGGGTATATCCGGGCGGAAGGGGGAGAGCGGCATCAAAGGGAACAAAAACGGAAAACGCGGCAAGCCGCTGGCCTTCGTCCGGGACCTTATTGACAGGTACTATGCCCACGACGTGGCACGGGACGGCGCGGCTTTGACCTATTATCTGCTCTTTGCCATTTTCCCGCTGCTGGTGTTCATCAGCACACTGGTGGGCCTAATGGATCTGGACATTGAGGAGATCCTCACCACTATGAGCCGGATACTACCAGAGCAGGTGCTGGGCATCGTGGGCAGCTACCTGGAGTATGTGTCCACCAGCCCCAGCCGCCAGCTGCTGGTGTTCAGCCTGATCTTCTCGGTGTGGTTTCCCATGCGGGCCACCAGCTGCCTGATGCACTCCGCGCGCAAGGCCTATGGGGTGCCGCAGCCGCCCAGCATGATCGGCGGCACCCTGCGCAATCTGCTCTTTACCCTTTGGCTCATCGTCACCATTGCCGCCAGCATCGTGCTCACCACCGTGGGCCGCCGGGCGCTGCAGTTTGTCTCGGGGCTGATCCACATTCCGGAGCAGTTCATCGACCTGTGGGGCAACCTGCGTTTCGTGCTGCTGGGGGTCATCATGCTGCTGGTGCTGGTGCCGCTGAATATGCTGGCCCGGGGCCGAAGGTGCCCGCTGCGGGAAGTGGTGCCGGGGGTGCTGCTGAGCATGCTGGCCTGGCTGGCGCTGAGCGTGGCCTTTTCCTACTATGTGGAAAAAGTGGCCCATTATACGGAGCTGTACGGCTCCATTGCCACCATTGTGGTGGTGCTGCTGTGGCTGTATATGACCGGACAGGTGCTGATCATGGGCGCGGAGTATAACGGCTCCCGCCTGGCGTATAGAGAAAACAAAACCATTCACCCGCCGGAAGGGGAGGAAGAAACAAAATGAAAATCATCATTGTGGGAAACGGTAAGGTGGGCTACGCCATTGCCAGCCAGCTGGCAGGCGAGCACCACGATATTGTCATGGTGGACGACAACGCCGCTGCGCTGCACAAGGCGGAAAATGCCCTGGACGTTATGTGTATCGAGGGCAACGGCGCGTCCATCCGGGTTTTGAAGGAGGCCGGCGCACAGAGCGCGGACCTGGTCATCGCCGTGACGAACCTGGACGACACGAACCTTCTGTGCTGCTTCATTGCCAAGAAGCTGGGCGCGGGCCATACCATCGCCCGGGTGCGCAGCCCGGAGTATCGCCGGGATGCGGACATGCTGAAAAAGGAGATCGGCCTGGATATGGTCATCAACCCCGACCTGGCGGCGGCCCAGGAGATCGCCCGGATCGTGTCCACGCCTTCGGCCTTCTCCGTGGAGCCCTTTGCGGGAGGGCGCATCGACATGATCGGCTTTGACGTCACCGCCCAGACCATTGTGGCGGGGCGCTCTCTCAGCGAGTTCAGCAGCCACACCTCGGCCAAGGTGCTGTTCTGCGTGGCGGTACACGGCGGCGAAACGGTGATCCCCAACGGCGCATTTGTGCCGCAGATCGGGGACAAGCTCTATATGATCGGCGCCAAGGGCCAGCTGCAGGATATGCTCCACAGCCTGGGCCACTCTCAGCAGAAGGTGAAGGCTGTGTCCATTTTGGGCGGCAGCCGCACGGCCATGTACCTGGTGTGGGAGCTTAAAAAGCGGGGCATCAAGTCCCAGATCGTGGAGATGAACCACCAAAAATGCATCACGCTTTCGGCAGAGCTGCCGGACACCCTCGTCATTGAGGGGGACGGCACGGACAACGATCTCCTGCGGGAGGAGGGGGTATTTGCGGCGGATGCCTTTGTATCCCTGACGGACCGGGATGAGGAGAACCTGCTCATGGCTCTCAGCGCCCAGCGGGCCGGCGTGGGCAAGGTGCTGGCCAAGATGACCCGCCCCAACTATATGGACCTGGTCCGGGATACCCGCATCAGCAGTATCATCAGCCCCAAGGACCTGGTGGCCAATCAGATCACCCGCTATGTCCGGGCCCTGGCCAATTCCGAGGGCAGCTTTGTGGAGAGCCTGTATAAGATGATGGGCGGCCAGGTGGAGGCGCTGGAGTTCACCGCCGGACCGGAGTGCCGCCAGCTGCTGGACAGACCCATGAAGGATCTGCCCCTGAAGCAGGGCGTCCTGGTGGGCGCCATTGCCCGGGACAAGGAGATCGTTATCCCCGACGGCAACACCTGCATCCATGAGGGGGACCATGTGGTGGTGGTCACAAAGACCACGGGCACCGATGACCTGATGGATATACTGGGATAACGGACGTATGGGGGCCTGCTTGTCAGAAAAGCCTCACAGAGTTCGCGTCCGCAGACTGCGATGCTTCTGTCGGAGAATTCCTAAGGAATTTTCGACAGCATTACGAATATAAGGAAGTGTTTTTATGGATCCGAAAAATGAAAAACTCCGGGAATACGCCAAGCTCCTCATTGAGGTGGGCCTGCATGTGCAGAAGGGGCAGACCCTGGTGATCTCCAGCCCCGTGGAGTGCGCTTATTTTGCCCGGCTGTGCGCCACGGCGGCCTACGACGTGGGCTGCCGGGAGGTGGTGATGAACTGGCACGACGACTACCTGGCCCGGGAGAAGTTCCTCCGGGCGGAGGACGCCGTGTTTGACGAGGTGCCCCAGTGGCGGCAGCATTTCTTTAACGACTATGCAAAAGAGGGGGCGGCGTATTTGGCCATCGACGCCGAGGACCCGGAGCATCTCAAGGGGGTGGATCCGGATCGGCGGGTGCGCTCCCTGCGGGTGAGCGGCAAGGCGCTGAAGGACTTTTACCGGCTGCAGATGAGCAGCGGCTTTCCCTGGTGCATTGCGTCCATTCCCATTCCCTCCTGGGCCAAACGGGTGTTCCCCGACCTGAGCGAGGAGCAGGCTATGGAGAGCCTGTGGGACGCCATTTTCAAGGCCGTGCGCATCACCGGCGACGGCCAAAGCGTCCGCCACTGGCAGGAGCATATTGCCACGCTCTCTGCCCGAAAGGAAAAGCTCAACGCTCTGCGGCTGAAATCTCTGCACTACACCAATTCTCTCGGCACCGACCTGACGGTGGAGCTGCCTGAGGATCACATCTGGGAGGCCGGGGACGACTGCACCTCCGCGGGTCAGCCGTTTGTGGCCAATATGCCCACGGAGGAGCTGTTCACTTCCCCTCTGCGCACCGGGGCCAATGGCACCGTGGTGGCGTCCATGCCGCTGGTTCACGACGGCAACATCATTGACGGCTTCCGCATGACCGTGGAGGGGGGAAAGATCACCTCCGTTTCCGCCAAACAGGGACAGGAGGTGCTGGAGGCAGCCATCTCCGTGGATGAGGGGGCGTCCTACTTCGGCGAGGTGGCCCTGGTGCCCTATGACAGCCCCATCTCCAACCAAAAGCTGCTGTTCTACAACACCCTGTTTGATGAGAACGCCGCCTGCCACATCGCCTTCGGCGAGGCATACCCCTGCATTGAGGGCGGCCGGGACATGGACAAGGAGCAGCTGAAGGCCCACGGCCTTAACGACTCCGTGACCCATGTGGATTTCATGGTAGGCACCGCGGACCTGTCCATCGTGGGCACCACCCAGGATGGGCGGGAAGTGCCCGTTTTTGTAAACGGAAATTTCGCTATCTGAACCTATAACGCCTATAAAAACCGGCCCCTCCTGCTGCGTGCAGGAGGGGCCGGCTTTTTATTTGTCTCCCTGGGCGGGGCGCTTTCTCTTTTTGGGCAGGGGCGTCACCTGCACCAGGATGTCTATGACCGGGCGCACCAGGTCATGATTTTCTATGTCCAGGATGTAGTGGAGCTTGGCACCCTCGTAGGGATAGCCCTCCGGTGCGTCCGCCAGCAGCGCCGCCAGCTGCGGCAGCTTTTTCACCATCACACAGTTGTCACACACCAGCAGAACGGGTTTTTCCTGGACGTAGACCATGTATTCCCCGAACATTTTCTTGTAGGTCACATCCGGGATGCCCGCCAGCTGGTCGCAGACGAAGGCTATGTATTCCTTTGAAGTGCTCATAATGCCACGCCCCTTTTCGCAGATTTTATGCTTTTATTATAGCCCTCATTTTGAGTTTAACAAGTTGAGATTTTTGGGAGGGATCTGCTCCGGGCGGCCGTTTTCTCCGTTGCAATTTGGGACCATATGCGGTATACTATATGTGTTGAAATATGCCCACCGGGAGCCGGCGGCCTGGGCCGCCGACCCCCTATATGAAAAGCGGCGGGCGAGAGCCGGTGGGACGGGCAAGCTGCGCAGGCGTTACCCGGACGATCTTCGCCTCACGCCGCTTGCACCATCCTATGCGCGCCGGCCCGGCCCGGTGCCAAACCCAATGAGAAAGGATCCTTTCACCATGATCAAGATCGCTCCCTCCATTCTTTCCGCCGACTTTGCCAACCTCGGCCGGGACATCCAGCGCATCGACTCCGCCGACTACGTTCATGTGGACGTGATGGACGGCCTGTTCGTGCCCAATATCTCCATCGGCATCCCGGTGGTGAAGTCCATCCGCCCGGTGACGGCGCTGCCCCTGGATGTACACCTGATGATCCAGCGCCCGGAGCGGTATGCAGAGCAGTTCTGCGACGCCGGCGCCGACATCGTCACCTGCCATGTGGAGGCGGACACGGAGGAGAACATCCATCTGGCGCTGAAAAAGATCCACGCCAAGGGCAAAAAGGCCGGCGTGGTGGTGAAGCCCAAGACCCCCGCCTCTGCCGTGCTGCCGTTTATCAGCGAGGTGGAGCTGATCCTGGTGATGACCGTGGAGCCGGGCTTCGGCGGACAGAAATTCATGGCCGACATGATGCCGAAAGTGCAGCAAATTCGCGCCTATATCGACGCCATGAATCCTACCTGCGAGCTGGAGGTGGACGGCGGCGTGGACCCCGACACCTGCAAGATCTGCATTGCCTCCGGCGCCAATGTGCTGGTGGCCGGTTCCTCGGTATACAAGGCCGAGGATATTCCCGCCCGCATCCGGGCCCTGAGAGGATGAGCTTATGGAGTACTTTCCCGCACCCCTTGAAAAGCTGACGGAGCAGTTTGCAAAGCTGCCGGGCGTGGGCCGCAAGTCCGCCCAGCGGCTGGCGTTTTTCGTGCTGGGTCTGCCTATGGAGGAGGCCCAGGCCTTTGCCGATGCCATTGTGGACGCCAAAAAGAGCGTTACCCTGTGTCCGGTGTGTCAGAATCTCACCGCCGGGGGCCTTTGCCCTGTGTGCGCCTCCCCCAAGCGGGACGAGAGCACCATCTGCGTGGTGGCCGACCCCCGGGACGTGCTGGCCATTGAGCGCAGCCGGGAGTATAACGGGCGCTACCATGTGCTCCACGGGGTCCTGTCGCCCATGAACCATGTGGGCCCCGATGACCTGCAGATCAAATCCCTGGTGGAGCGGGTGGCCGCCGGGGGCATCCAGGAGGTCATCATGGCCACCAATCCCGACACCGAGGGGGAGGCCACGGCCATGTATCTCTCCCGGCTCTTAAAGCCCTTCGGGGTGAAGGTCACCCGGCTGGCTTACGGCATCCCTGTGGGCGGGCACCTGGAATTTGCCGACGATGCCACGCTCATGCGGGCCCTGGAAGGGCGGCGGGAGCTGTGAAAAAATGGGTATGCGCGGTGCTGGCGGCGCTGATGCTGGGTTCTCTCACCGCCTGCGGAAAGACAGAGGAGCCGGAGCGGCAGGAGCTGTTCGCCATGGACACCTACATGAGCCTGGCGGCCTACGGGGACGGAGCCCGGGAGGCGCTGGCCGCTGCGGCCAGGGAGATCAACCGCCTGGAGCAGGAGCTCTCCCGGACGGCGGCCGGCAGCGATATTTATAAGCTCAATGACGGCGGCAGCGCTGTGGTCAGCGATGAGACGGCGGCGCTGCTGAAAAATGCAATGACTTACAGCGCCGAGACGGGCGGCCTGTTCGATGTGACGGTGGCGCCCCTGGTGTCCCTGTGGGGTATCACCACGGACAGCCCCCGGGTGCCGGAGCAGAGCGAAATTGACGCGCTGCTGCCTTTGGTGGGCAGCGGGCATGTCCATATGGACGGCGATTCCGTGACGCTGGATGACGGCTGCGCCGTGGACCTGGGCGGCATTGCCAAGGGCTATGCCAGTGACCGGGTGGCGGAGGTGCTGCGGCAGTACGCCGTCACCGGGGCCGCCGTGTCCCTGGGGGGCAACGTGTATGTGTGCGGCCAAAAGAGCGATGGCAGCGCCTGGAGCGTGGCGGTGCAGGATCCGAAAAACACCGGCGCCTATGCCATGACCCTGGAGCTGACGGACGTGTTCGCCGTGACCTCCGGCGGGTATCAGCGGTATTTTACCGGCCCGGACGGCACGGTGTATCAGCATATTCTGGACCCCCGCACCGGCTATCCCGCCCAGACGGATCTGCTGTCGGTGACGGTCATCGGGCAAAACGGTACCATGGCTGACGCCTACTCCACGGCCCTCTATGTCATGGGGGAGCGGGCCGCCTGCGACTTTTGGCGGCAGAGCGGCGGAGATTTTGACCTGGTGCTCATCACGGCGGACGGGCGGGTGCTCTACACCCCCGGCCTGGCCGATCACATTTCCCAAAAGGGGGCAGACTATGACTTCCAAGAGGTCTCAGCCTGAATTAAAACCGAAACCGCTGGACGCGTTGGTGGTGCTGGCGGTGGTGCTGCTGGCCGTGGGCGCGGCGTGGCTTTCCTACGGCGGCAAGAACGGCGATGCCCTCACCGCCACTGTGAAGCATCGGGGGCAGGTGGTGGCCCAGGTGGACCTATCTGCCCTGACGGAGGAGAAAACCGTCACCGTGGATGGAACGTATCACCTGACCATTACGCTGGATAAAACCGGCGCCGCCGTCACGAACAGCGACTGCCCCGGGCAGGACTGCGTCCACACCGGGCGCATCACCCGGGCGGGGCAGAGCATCGTGTGCCTGCCGGAGCAGGTCATCGTCACCCTGGAGGGCAAGACCCCCTCGGCGGACGTGGTGCTGGGATAGGGGGCGCGCGGATGAAATTTACAACGAAAAACCTGGCCCTCTGCGCTGTGCTGACGGCCCTGGCCCTGGGGCTCAGCACCCTGGAAAACTTGTTTCCCGTTTCCCTGGTGGTGCCTCTGCCGGGCATCAAGCTGGGCCTTGCCAACATCGTCACGGTGTTTGCCCTGTATCAGCTGGGGGCTGCCCCGGCGCTGGGGATCTTAGTGGCCCGGTGCTTGCTGGGGTCGCTGTTCGCGGGGAACGCATCGGCCCTGCTGTTTTCCCTTATGGGCGGCGTGGGGGCTATGCTGGTGATGATAGTTTTGCGCCGGGCCAGGGGCCTGTCCATTTACGGCGTGTCCATCGCCGGGGCGGCGGCCCATAATATCGGGCAGATCGGCGCGGCCATGATCGTCCTGGGCGGCACGGCGGTACTGGGGTATCTGCCGGTGCTGCTGGGGGTGTCCCTGGTTACGGGGACGCTGACGGGCTTTGTGGCGAGCCTGCTGTTCCGGGCCATGAAAAACATACATTTTACGCAGTGAGGAGCGTGTGATATGGACAGAAAAGACGAGATCATCCTGCAGCAGATGGACCTGATCCGATCTATGACGGAGCGGAATCTCCGGAGCATGGACACGGATTTTTGGGGTACGCCCTTTATGGAGAAGAAGACGGACCAGCCACCAAAACCGGATAAATCCGAGAAGCCGCAAAAGCCCGCTCCCCAGACCCAGGCGGAAAAGCCGGGGGAGAAGGAGGAGATCCCGCCCAAGGAGAAGATCGAGGATCTGCTGGCGGAGCTGGACAGCTATGTGGGCATGGACGCCATCAAGGAGGAGGTGCGCAGCCTCATCAACATGGTGCAGGTGTACAAGCTGCGCCGGGAGCATGACCTGCCCACCACGGATATGTCCCTGCACATGGTCTTTTCCGGCAACCCCGGCACGGGTAAGACCACCGTGGCGCGCATTATGGCCCGCATCTATCACAGCCTGGACATCCTGTCCAAGGGCCAGCTGGTGGAGGTGGACCGCAGCGGCCTAGTGGCCGGCTATGTGGGGCAGACGGCCCTGAAGACACAGAAGGTCATCGAAAAGGCCATGGGCGGCGTGCTGTTCATCGACGAGGCCTACGCCCTCAACGGCAAGAGCGAAAACGACTTCGGCCAGGAGGCCATCGACACTATTCTGAAGGCTATGGAGGATCACCGGGACGACCTGGTGGTCATCGTGGCGGGATATACGGAGCTGATGGACCGGTTCATCCACTCCAACCCGGGGTTGGAGTCCCGGTTCAACCGCTTCCTGATGTTTGAGGACTACACCCCGGAGCAGATGCTGGCCATTTTCAAGATGCAGTGCAAGAAGGGCTGCTATGTGCTGGCGGAGGGCACGGAGGAGCTGGTGCGGGACTTCATCGCCGAGGAGAGCGCCGACGATTCCTTCGGCAACGCACGGGGCGTGCGCAACCTCTTTGAGCATATCCTGGTGGCCCAAAACAACCGCCTGGCGAAAATGGAGAACGTGACCCGGGACGACCTGATGCAAATCCTGCCCGACGACGTGCTCCATGCCCGGGGCAAGATAGACGAATGAAAAAAGCGAGGCGGCAAGACCCATGAACGATATTTCTTTGCGCCATGTGTGCAAATCCTATACCACCCAGTCTACGGACATTATGATCGACCACGCCCAGCGCCCTACCCGCACGCGCCAGGTGCTGCGGGACGTGAATGTGACCTTTCCGGTGGGGAAGCTCACCGTCCTGGTGGGCCGCAGCGGCTGCGGCAAAAGCACGCTGCTGCGGCTGCTTTCCGGGCAGGATGCGCCCGACTGCGGGGAAATTGAGGTCCCGGAGGGCTGGCACAGCGCGGTACTCAGTCCCGACCCTTATGTCATCACCTGGACCAGCGTCCTGCGCAATGTGGCCATGGCCTGCGGCGTGGGCCGCACCCCGGAGGAGCGGCTGCAATTGTCGGAGGATTTCGTGGAGATGGTAGGGCTCACAGACTATGCGGACCTGACCCCGGCGGAGCTATCCACGGGCATGAAGCAGCGGCTGGGCCTGGCGCGGGGGCTGGCCAGCCAGGCGGAGCTTCTCTTAATGGACGAGCCCTTTGCGGCCCTGGATTTTCTCACGAGAGCGGAGCTGCAGAGCCAGCTTCTGCAGATCCAGGCCCGGATGCCCCGGACCATTGTGCTGGTGACCCACCAGCTGGACGAGGCCATTTTGCTGGCACAGAAGATCGTGGTGATGCACTCGGACAGCAGCCTGTGGGAGTGCGAACTGACGGACTGCCCCTATCCCCGGAACGTGGACGAGCCGCGGATGCGGACGTTGAAGCAGCGCATCACGGAGGAGTGCCGAAAGTAAAAATTGTTGGAAAACCCCTGCCGCCGGTTTATGCCGGCGGCAGGGGGTTATTGATAAAAAAGCCACGCGGAGTTTGCCGCCCGGCGGCGTCGCCCGATGGCAAAGTCCGCAGCTGTTTCTTTTTGCCTCTTTAATTTTCATCCTCCGGCACATATCGGATGATCTCGCTCACATCGCACTGCAGAATGCGGCACAGCTCGTTGACGGTGTGCAGCGTCACGCTGCGGTTTTTCCGCAGGGCATCCAGGGTGCCGGTGCTGACGCCGTGCTCCTTGATCAGCGCGTACTGACTGATGTTTTTACGCTTCATGGTCTCCCACAGCGGGTCAAATACGATCATGGGTTTCGCCTCCCTGTATGGTAGCATACAGGGAATATTCTCTGTTGAATATTGCCAAATATTCGGCTATAATCGCAAAGGAGGAGGGGATGCTATGGGTAAACTGCCCCGAAAAAAACGCGAGATCATAGGGGGACTGGTGACGCTGGCCGGACTTGCCGCGCTGGGGCGGCTGACAGATGGCGACGAATCCATGATGCTCCTTTGCAGTATCCCGTTTGCCGCATTTTTTATGTGGCTGTGCCCGGAGCTGTGGCGGGGGGATTAGGCTGAGTGGCAGAAAAACGAACAGAAGAAACGGCCGGGGATGCTCCCTGGCCGTTTCTTTTCACTTCTCGCAGTTCAGCCGGTAGATCCGCTCCATGCCCCGCAGCAGCAGGCTCTCATCATAGATGAAATCCCTGCGGCAGTGGGGGACGATGCAGCCCGCCAGGCCGCCGGTGGCCAGGAGCGTGCATTTCTGCCCCAGCTCCGCCTCGAACCGGTCCGCCAGGCCGTCCATCATGGCCGCCGCGCCGAACACCGCGCCGCTCTGAATGGACTCCAGCGCTGTGCCGCAGATGGCCTGCTTCGGCGCCTGGATAGGCACCGACGGCAGCTGCGCCGTGCCCGCAAACAGGGCGTTGATCCCCAGCCGCACCCCGGCCAGGATGGCCCCGCCGATGTATCGCCGGTCCTGATCCACCACCGTCACCGTGGTGGCGGTGCCCATGTCAAAGATGATGGCAGGCAGGGGATATTCCGCCGCTGCGGCGGCATCGCCGGCCAGGATGTCATTGCCCAGGGTGTCCGCCTCCGGGATGGCCAGGGTCAGGCCGCTTTCGGAGCGGGGGGTGATGACATAGGGTGCAAGACCCGTCAGCTGCTGCACCACCTGGGACAGGACCGGCACCAAAATCGGCACCACAGAGCAGATGACTGCTCCGCCCACCTGGGACAGGTCCACATTTTCCCGGGCGAACAGATTCGCCGCCAGGGTAAAATATTCCTCTGCCGGGCGCTCCGGCACGGTACCCAGGCGGTAGAGCCTGCGCTCCCGGCCTGCGCCCTCCGGCAGGCCGAAAACAATGTTGGAGTTGCCTATATCAACGGTCAGCAGCATGTTTTCCACCGCCTTACTTCTTCTTGCCGATGGCAATAAGCCGGGAGATCACCGGGGCCAGCACCACGTTCACGCCGATCTCCAGCAGGAAATTGGTGCCCGCCAGGCCCAGGATCATGTAAGACCCGGCGTTTTCATAGCCCAGGCCTGCGGCCCAGCCGCTGAGGGTGTCCATAAAGAACACCAGGCAGCCCAGCAGGAACACACCCGTGTTCACCACGGGGCAGACGATGGCCGCCAGGATGATGGCAGCCCACCGGCTTTTCTTGCTGAGAGCCGTGTACACAAGCCCGGCGATAAGGCCGCACAGCGTACCTTTCACCAGAACCGTTACAATGGTGCCCAGGGGATTGACCGCCAGGAAGGCCGCCGCCTGCCCGGCAATGAGGATCACCGCGCCGGACATCAGGCCCAGCCATGCGCCTACCTTCCAGCCGTACACTGCAGCGCCCACCACAATGGGCACCAGGGACACGTTGATGTTCAGCCCCCCGATTTGGAATGTACCGCCCAAAAATTGCAGTACCAGGACGATGGCGGTGAACACACCTGCGCCCACCATGTTCTTTGTCTTCTGATTCACTTTTCAAACCTCCTGCTGCCGCTCCGGCCGACCCGGATGCAGCGCATATTTTTTTGACGTGCGCTTGGCACACGCCGAAGGCATTGTACCCCATACGGCGGGAAAAAGCAAGACAATTTTTTCACGAACTCAGGCGGGCGCATAAAAACCGATCCTATGCACTTCATGTTCCGCTTCCGTAGGGCGGAGTGCCCTCACCCCGCCGCGTGATGACCGGCATGCTCCCGGCAGGGCACATGGGCCCTGCCCTATAAACCATTTCGTAGGGGCCGGCGTCCCCGACGGCCCGGCTTGCATGCAGTTCCTGTTATACACCCGTAGGGGCCGATGGGAGCATCGGCCCGCCTGTACTGCACCCTATCATCAAAAATAAAACCTATAAAGGCCGCCTTATAAAAAGGCGGCCTTTATAGGTTTGAGGATAGAAAGGAAAAGCAATTCATGTTTGAGAATCACTATGGGCATACTATACCGCAATGGTGGGTATTTGTAAAGCGACAAGTATTCATTTTTGCATTAGTATATGTCATGATTAAATGGAAAGTGTTGCAAAAGTCATTGCAATTCCTGTAGAAAAGGGGTATAACATAAGCTATGACATAGCTTCATAGTCAGGAGGGCGGCGTATGGACACCAAGAAACTGGAAGCATTGGCCACAGCGGTGCAGACCGGCAGCTTCACCCGGGCGGCGGAGGTGTTGGGCTACACCCAGTCGGGCCTGACCCACATGATGAACAGCCTGGAAAAGGACATCGGCTTTCCCCTGCTGGTGCGCAGCCGCACGGGGATCCGGCTCAGCGCCGCCGGGCAGCGGGTATTTCCCATGATACAGGATCTGCTCCGGGCGGACGAGGCCCTGGAGCGGGAGATCCGCCTCATCAATACCCGCCGGGAGGAGACCATTCGTGTGGCCTCCTATGCCAGCATTGCCATGCACTGGCTGCCGGAGATCATCCAGCGCTTCCGGGACAACCACCCGGATGTGGCGGTGGATGTGCAGATGGGCAGCGTGGAGGAGGTATACCGCTGGGTGCAGGAGGATAAGGCGGATATGTGCTTTGCCTCCTGGCAGGAGTGGTTCGCCCTGGACTGGACGCCGCTGCGCAACGACCCGCTGCTGGTGATCCTGCCGCCGGACTATGATATGCAGGGCCGGGAGAGCCTGGATGTGCATTCCCTGCAGGGAATGGACTTCCTGATGCCGTCCCCGGGCTTTTATCTGGACATTATGCATGCCCTGGGGGATGTAAAGCCCAATATCCGCGAGACCCACGTCAGCGACAGCGTCATCATTTCCATGGTAGAGCATGGCCTGGGCGCCAGTATCCTGTCCGAGCTGGTGCTCAAGGGCCGGCGGGACAACGTGGTGGCGGTGCCCATGGACCCGCCGGCGGTGCGGGAGCTGGGCATTGCGGTGCGGTCCAAAAAGGAGCTGCGGCCCATGGCCCGGCGGTTTATATCGGAGACAAAAGAGATTCTGGAGAGCATCTGAAATGAATTTTGAACCTGTTACACCGCAGAACGCGGAAAAACTGAGACCCTATTATATCAATTGCGACTACCGTCTGTGCGAGTACTCCGTGGGTGTGAAGCTCATGTGGGGGAGCATACTGCACCCGGCCTTTTGCGAGGCGGCAGGCTGCCTCATCATCCGCAATCAGATCGACGGGCGCTATCAGTTTGATTTCCCCGTGCCGGGCCCGGCGGGGGATGTGGACGCGGCCCTGTCCCTCATCGAAAAATACTGCACGGAGCAGGGGGTGCGCCCGGTGATCTCCGTGGTGCCGGAGGGAGAGGCCGGACGGCTGTTTCTGCGCTACCCGGTGGTGCGGCTCATTAATGAGCGGCCCTGGAAGGATTATATCTACCGCCGGGAAGACCTGGCCGAGTTTGCCGGCCGGCATTACAGCGGCCAGCGCAACCACATCCATAAGTTCCGCAAGCTCTATCCCGATGCGGAATATGTGCCCCTGACGGCGGCAGACGAGCCGCTGCTGGAGCGGTTTTGGCAGGACTATGGGGCGGAGTTTTCCAAGGAGAGCGCCGTTGCCCAGAACGAGCTGCGCCTGGCCAAGGAGATGCTGCGGCACCTGTCCGGGGACTGGTTCGTGGCCGGGGGCCTGCTCCATGAGGGGCGGCTGGTGGCCATCAGCATGGGCGAGCAGTGCGGCAGCACCATGCAGGTGCATATCGAAAAGGCCCTGTATTCCTGCCCCGGGGCGTACCCCACCATGGTGCAGGAGTTTGCCCGGCACTGCGGCGAGAGCGTGCAGTGGATGAACCGGGAGGACGACGCCCGGGATAAGGGCCTGCGCACATCCAAGATGCAGTATCTCCCGGCGGCTCTGGGGGGCAAGCTGTGCTTTGAGGTGGGCAGCGAGCTGGACCGCCTGCAGGAAATTCCCACCCTGCACTCCCAGCGCCTGACCCTGGATGCCCTGACGGAAAAGGACAAACTGTCCTATAACGCCCTGTGCCTGGACGAGGAGCGCAACCGCCTGTGGGGCTACGACTGGCATAAGGACTATGACGGCAGCCCCATGGAGGAATATTTCCTATCGGTGGCCCGGGAGGATTTTCGCCTGCGCCGCTGCGTGAACTTTGCCGTGCGGCTGGGGGACGAATTTATCGGCGAAGCGGTGCTGTATAACCCGGACTGGCGGGGCGGCATGGAGCTGGGCTGCCGCATCGCCCCGGCCTATGCGGGCCATGGCTACGGCACCGAGGCCTTTGCCGCGGCGGCAGACTGGGCTCTGTACGGCCTGGGCCTTGGGCGAGTGGTGGCCAAGTGCTACAAGGAAAACGAAGCCTCCTATCAAATGCTCTCCTCCTGCATGCGGGAGACCGGCCAGGACGAGACCTATTTCTATTTTGAAAAAACCATCTGAAAACAGAGCGGGCGGGCGTGACTCCGCCCGCTTTGCATTTCTTGCGGTATGCCTGTGGGGGCCGATGACCCTGTTGCGGTGCCCAAAATTTCCGCGCTGCCTTATGGCGGACGCCCTCAATTTTGACCGCGGCCACTTGCTCACTTCGCTTTCTCTGCATTTTTTTATCCGGGCGTATGCCCGGTTCTTTTTTTGCGCATACTGCCTTTAAAGTATGAATCAGCGGAGGGGCAATATGAACCGACCCTTTGACACAAAATGCGCCCAGCTGGATGACCTTTTGGGCGTGGGACGCAGCTTCGACATGGTGAGCCGGGAGCTGTATGTAGGCGGCCGCCGGGCCAAAATGTGGGTGGTGAACGGCTACGCCAAGGACATGCTCCTGGAGCGGGCTGTGGAAAAGCTGCAGGCGGTGGAGACGCTGGACGGCATCTCCGGCGTGGACGAGCTGCTGCGCCGGTATGTCACCGTGTGCGACGCGGAGACCAGCCAGGACCGGATGCAGGCGGTGACCGACGTATTCGCGGGTAAGACCCTGCTGGTGATAGACGGCTTTTCCGGGGGCATCCTTCTGGACGCCAAGACCTTTCCCACCCGGTCGGTGCAGGAGCCGGACGCCGGCAAGGTCCTCCGGGGCAGCCACGACGGCTTTGTGGAGAGCATCATGGAAAACGCCGCCCTCCTGCGCCGGCGCATCCGGGATCCGGCCCTGACACTGGAGCGGATCCGCCTGGGCGGCCGATCCCAGTGCGACGTGGCTCTGTGCTATATGGAGGGGCGGGCGGACGCAAAGACTCTCTCCCAGCTCCGGGAAAAGCTGCGCCGGATCGATCTCCGGTCGGTGTCCATGAGCCAAGAGACCATAGCCGAGGCCATCGCCCCCAGGCAGTGGTATAATCCCTTCCCCAAGGTCCGCTATACCGAGCGGCCGGACGTGGCCACCGCCTCCGTTATGGAGGGGGACATCCTGGTGCTCATCGACAACACCCCCGTGGTGATGCTGCTGCCGGTGTCGCTGCTGCGGTTCAACGAGGAGATCAACGACTACTATTTCCCGCCCCTGGTGGGCACCTATCTGCGCATCATCCGCTTTTTCGTCATGCTGCTGAACGTGGTCATCACGCCCCTGTGGTACCTGCTGGCCACGGAGCCCGGCGGCCTGCGCCACCCCTGGGATTTCCTGCTGGTGGAGGGGGAGTACGCCGTGCCGCTGGTTTTGCAGCTGCTGCTGGTGGAGCTGATCATCGATGTTTTGAAGCTGGCCTCCCTGAATACCCCGGATGTGCTGGGCAACTCCTTCAGCATGCTGGGCGCGCTGATCTTAGGCGATTTCGCGGTGCAGTCCCGTTGGCTGGTGCCGGAGGTGCTGGTGTATATGGCCTTTGTGGCGGTGAGCAACTTCGCCCAGCACAGCTTCGAGATGGGCTATGCCTGCAAGCTCTGTCGTATGGCGCTGCTGCTGTTTGCCTTCGCCCTGCGGTGGTGGGGCTTCGGCATCGGTCTTTTGGGGGTGCTGGTGCTCATGGCCACCACCAAGCCCATTGCGGGCCGGGGCTATCTCTATCCCCTCATCCCCTGGGACGGCAAGGCCCTGCGCTCCCTGCTCCTGCGCCGCCCGGCCCATAAGGACAACACATGAAATGGATCTGGGGGAAATTCCTGCGGATTTTTCTGCCATCAGGACTGTCGTTGGCGTGGCGATCCGTACCTCGTCCCCATATTTTCTCCACAATTTTTCACCCCACAAAGCCGTTTTGCTTGCCTGCAAGACGGCTTTGTGCTATGATACCATTGAATCTGTATGGAAAGGGGGGACCCCATGGCCACTCTGATGGAAAAACGCCTGTTTCTGCTGGATATGGACGGCACCATCTACCTGGATGACCGGCTCTTTGACGGGGTGATCCCCTTTTTGCGGTACATCCGCCGGGTAGGGGGCCGCTACCTGTTCCTTACCAATAACTCCTCCCGTGGCGTGGAGGGCTATATAGAAAAAATGCGCCGCCTGGGCATCGAGACGGAAAAGAGCGATTACCTCACCTCCGTGGATGTCACCATCGCCGCCCTGCAAAAGGAGCGTCCTGGGAAAAAGTGCTACGTCTTCGGCACCCGCTCCTTTTACGCCCAGCTGGAGAGCGCGGGCATTCCTGTCACGGACCGACCCGATGAAGACGTGGACATCCTCCTGTGCGGATTCGACCGGGAGCTGACCTTCCAAAAGCTGGAGGATGCCTGCATCCTCCTGAACCGCGGGGCGGAGTTCTGGGCCACCAACCCGGACTGGGTCTGCCCCACCTGGTACGGCTCCGTGCCTGACTGCGGCAGCGTCTGCCGGATGCTCACCACCGCCACGGGCCGCACCCCTCGCTTTTTGGGCAAGCCCCAGCCGGATATGGCGGCCCTCGCCATGGCCCGCACGGGCTTTGCACCGGAGCAGACGGTGCTCCTGGGGGACCGGCTCTACACGGATATTGCCTGCGGCGTCAATGCCGGCATCGACACGGTGTTCGTCCTCTCCGGAGAGGGGACGGAGGCGGATATAGAAAAATTCGGCGTGCAGCCCACCTGGGTGCGCCGGGACATTGCAGAGCTTCTGCAAGAACTGCAAGAACTGGAGGATAAACCATGAAACTGAACTACAAGCGGACGATCCTGGTGGGCTTTGCCTTTTTCCTGATCTGCGCCTTCTGGCAGGCCTACGACAATACCATCCCCCTGATCCTGACCAATAAGTTCGGCATGTCCCAGACCTGGTCGGGGGTCATCATGGCTCTGGATAATATCCTGGCCCTGTTCCTGCTGCCTCTGTTCGGCGCCATTTCCGACCGCAGCCACAGCAAAAAGGGCCGCCGCACCCCCTTCATCGTGGTGGGCACTCTCATTGCCGCCGTGGCTTTGGTGGCACTGAGCTTTGTGGACATGGCCCAGCTCAATAATATTAAAGATGTGTCCGCCATCGACGACCCCGCCGCCCTGGTGACCATCTATGAAAAGGAAAAGGACGAGACCCTCCTGACCCCCGACGGTGTGAAGTTTACCCTGGCGGACAAGTTCTCTCAGGAGGAGTTCGCCGCCATCCGCAGCCAGATCCAGGACGGCGACAAGACCCACACCAATCCCGACTATACCAATTATGTCGTCCCTGCCCGGCAGGCCTATGCCTGGCAGGTAACGGCGGAGAGCCCCGCCACGCTGGTGTTTTTCATCGCGCTGCTGCTGGTGGTGCTGGTGAGCATGGCCACTTTCCGCTCCCCGGCGGTGGCGCTGATGCCGGATGTCACCGTGAAGCCCCTGCGCAGTAAGGCCAACGCCGTCATCAACCTCATGGGCTCCGCCGGCGGCATATTGGTCCTGGTGCTGGGCATGGTGTTCGCCACGGCCTCTGTGCGCAACGCTCTCATGAGCTACACGGCGTATTTTGCCGTTATCGCCGCCATTATGCTCACGGCCCTGGTCATCTTCCTGCTCACCGTACGGGAGCCGGAGTGGGCCGCGCAGATGGTGGAGGATTCCGTCCGCTACGGCCTGGAGGACAAGCCCGCCGAGGCAGAGCAGCTGGCGGAGAATGCGGACGTTGCAGAGCCTGCCGCCGCGGCAGAGCCTGCCCAGCCGGAGGAGAAGAACGGCCTGTCTCCGGAGGAGAAAAAGTCCATGATCTTCATTCTCCTGTCCATCGTCCTGTGGTTCTTCGGCTATAACGCCGTCACCAGCAAATACTCCGTCTACGCCAGCAACATTCTTCATAAGGACTATAACCTCACCCTTATTATTGCCCAGGCGGCGGCCATCATCTCCTACCTGCCGGTGGGTATGATCGCCTCCAAGGTGGGCCGGAAAAAGACCATCCGCGCCGGCGTCATCATGCTGACGGTGGCCTTCGGCGTGGCGGCTTTCCTGCGCGACAGCAGCCCCTCCATGCTCATGAACGCCATGTTCGCCCTGGCGGGCATCGCCTGGGCCACCATCAACGTAAACTCCTTCCCCATGGTGGTGGAGATGTGCTCGGAGCAGGACGTGGGCCGGTATACGGGCCTTTACTACACCGCCTCCATGGCTGCCCAGGTGGCCACGCCCATGCTATCGGGCCTGCTGATGGATAAGCTGGGCATGACGGTGCTGTTCCCCTATGCGGCGGTGTTCTCCGGTTTGGCTCTTGTGACCATGCACTTTGTCCACCACGGCGACAGCCGCCCGGAGGCCAAGAAGGGCCTGGATGCATTGGAGGATATGGATAACTGATATGTGGACCGTAATTTTGATCGTTATTATCCTGCTGATTTTGGCAGAGATATTTGCTATGCTGACCATCTGCCGCCGGGGCCACTCCCTGTGGCAGCTGCTGCGAAAGTACCGCTACGCCCACCGGGGCTACCACGGCAAAGACCTGGCGCCGGAGAACTCGATGTTGGCCTATAAAGAGGCCATCCGCCGGGGCTTCGGCGTGGAGCTGGATGTGCATCTCATGAAGGACGGCCGCCTGGCTGTCATCCACGATGCCAGCCTCCTGCGCACCGCCGGGGCGGATGTGCTGGTGGAGGACCTGACCGCCCAGGAGCTGAAGCGGTACCGCCTGGAGGGCACTGATGAGGATATCCCCCTCCTGGAGGAGGTGCTGCCCCTGTTTGAGGAGAGCGGCCTGCCCCTGGTGGTGGAGCTGAAGGCGGAGCGGGGGGACCATGATGCCCTGGCTGCTGCTGCCTGCGCCATGCTGGATCAGTATAAGGTGCTCTACTGCATTGAGTCCTTTGACCCCCGGTGCATCCGTTGGCTGAAAAAGAACCGCCCGGAGATCGTCCGGGGCCAGCTGAGCGAAAACTTCCTCCGCCACGGCGACGGCGGCAATATGCCCAAGGCGCTGCTGTGGGCCCTGGGGAATCTGCTGACCAATTGCCTGGCCAAGCCTGATTTCATCGCCTATCGGTTTTCGGACCGGGATACCTTCTGCCTGCGCTGGTGCCGCTGGTTCTATCACGTTCAGGAGATCAACTGGACCATTACTACAAAAGAGGAGATGCGCGCGGCGGAGTCTGCCGGAAATCTTGTGATTTTCCAGGACTTCGACCCCCGCCTGTAAAGCTATGAGAGTCATTACGGGGTCTGCCCGGGGCAGACGACTGAAGGAGATCCAGGGCCTGGAGACCCGGCCCACCACGGACCGGGTGAAGGAAGCTCTGTTCTCCGTCATCCAGTTTGATATTGAGGGCCGCCGGGTGCTGGACCTGTTCGCCGGCACCGGCCAGCTGGGCATCGAGGCCCTGAGCCGGGGCGCCGACAGCGCTGTGTTTGTGGAGCAGCGGAAGGACGCCCTCCAGGCCGTCCGGGAGAACCTGGAGACCTGCGGATTGTCCGACCGGGCGAGGGTGGTAAGCGGCGATGCCATGAGCTACTTAAAGTCCGGGGAGAAGTTCGACCTGATCTTCCTGGATCCCCCCTACGCCTCCGGCCTGCTGGAACAGGCCCTGGAGGATATTGCAAGGTTTGACATTTGCCGCAGACATGGTATAATTGTGGCGGAAAGTGCGGCGGATAAGACCCTGCCCCCGCTGGGCGGCCCCTATTCGATATACAGAGAGTATCGCTATGGAAAAATAAAACTCACTGTATACCACAGAAACGAGGATTGACCCCATGAAAATAGCCATCTATCCCGGCAGCTTCGATCCCATTACGCTGGGACATCTGGACATCATCCGCCGCGCGGCCCTGTGCTTTGACAAGGTGTTTGTGTGCGTGATGGATAACTGCGACAAGAAATCCCACATGTTCCCGGCGGAAAAGCGGCTGGAAATGATCCGTGGCTCGGTTGCGGAGTTCCCCAATGTGGAGGCGGAGCTGTATCGCGGCCTGCTGGCGGACTATGCCCGGGAGAAGGAGGCCCATATCATTGTCAAGGGTCTGCGCAACGCCACGGACTTCGACCTGGAGTATCAGATGGCCGCCATCAACCGGGGCATCTGGGCGGAGCTGGAGACGGTGTTCCTGCCGGCCAGCGTCGAATACCAGCATTTCAGCTCCACCATGGTGCGGGAGATGATCCGCTACGGCCAGCCACTGGAAAAATACGTTCCCCGGGCGGTAGCCGAGGAACTCAAACAGAAAACGGAGTAATTGAAACGGGGAGGAGATACCATGGAAGAAAAAGATCTGCAGCGCCTGCTGGATATGCTCTACGGCATGATCGACGAAGCCAAGAGCGCCCCCTTCAGCGCCGAAAAATGCACCATCAACCGGGATGAGGCCCTGGACATCCTCACGGAGATCCGCAGCCGCATGCCCTTGGAGATCAAGAAGGCTCAGGAGCTGATCCGCGCCCGGGAGGAGTATATCGCCTCCGCTAAAAAAGAAGTGGAGAAGATGCTGCGCCAGGCGGAGCTGGATGCCAAGACCATCGTCTCAGAGAGTGAGACGCTGCAGCGGGCCCGGATGAAATCCGCGGAGATCATCCACCGGGCCGAGGAACGCACAAATGAACTGTACCGGGTGGCCAATTCCTATACCGAGGACGCCCTGCGCCGCACGGAGGAGGCTATTCAGATGGCCCTGGATGAGGTGCGCCAGTCCCGCACCCGTTTCCGCGCCGCCTCCAATGAGCAGATGCAGCAGATCCGCAGCGGCAATGCCCCCGCTGACGAAGAAAAGCCGGAAGAAACCGAGGAAAACTGACAAATTTTGAACTAAAAATTTGTTAAACCTCACAAATCGACTGGAGGAATTTGAATAGGGCTTTTTCACAGCCCCATATATCGTGCCCCCAAAAAGCGCCTGCCACTATATATTGTGGCGGGTGCTTTTTTATATGCCGAAAAATAAAAACAAGTGTTCTATTTTAAGGGGAAAACTAAAAAAATCAGCCGCTTTTTGCAGGAAATATGTTCCAATTTTGGGGAAAAATATTCTTGCAATTTAGCGGCTGATTTACTATACTGTAACCATGAAGTGGGGAGATGTGGGGGTAGTGCCCACATTTGTGGGGTGTAATCCCACAGTTTTCCACAAAAACCCATGGAAGGAGGAGCAGCCATGACCGGACAATATGCACATAATATTGACGCCAAGGGCCGGCTGTTCATCCCTGCCCGCCTGCGGGAGGAGCTGGGCCAGACCTTCCATGTGACTGTGGGCATGGACCACTGCCTCTCCATCTATTCCGACGAGAGCTGGGCCGCCTTCACGGACAAGGTCCGGAGCCTGCCCTACAGCAAGGCCAAGGCCCTGCGCCCTCTGTTTGCCAACGCCGTGGACTGTGAGCCCGACGGCCAGGGCCGCATCCTCATTCCCGCCAAGCTACGGGAGTACGCGGATCTGCAGAAGGAAGTGGTGGTCATCGGCAGCTTTGACCGGGCGGAGATCTGGAATGCTGAGCGCTGGGCCAGAGAGGAAGCCATGGCCTTTGATAGCGGCTCTTTGGAGCAGGCCATGGAAGAAATGGGGCTGTGAGCCATGGGATTTGACCGCAACGCCGCTGCCGACCAGGCCTTTGGCCACAAGCCTGTCCTGCTGGACGAGTGCCTGGACGCGCTGGATATAAAGCCGGAGGGCATTTACTTAGATGGAACCCTGGGCCGTGCCGGACACTCCCTGGAAATTGCCAAAAGGCTCACCACCGGCCGGCTCATCTGCCTGGACCGGGACGAGACCGCCATCCAGGCGGCAGAAATTCGCCTGGCGGATTATAAGGACCGGGTGACCCTGGTGCACAGCAACTTCAGCCGCATTGCCGATGTCCTGCGGGAACTGGATATAGACGGCGTGGACGGGATGCTCTTTGACCTGGGTGTTTCGTCACCGCAGCTGGACGAAGCGGACCGCGGCTTTTCCTACATGCACGACGCGCCCCTGGATATGCGCATGGACCGCACGGCGGCCCTGACCGCCCGGGACGTGGTGAACGGCTGGAGCTATGAGGAGCTGCGCCGCATCCTGTTTGAATACGGCGAGGAGCGCTATGCCCCGGCCATCGCCAAGGCCATCGTTAAGCGCCGGCAGGAGAGCCCCATCGAGACCACCGGCCAGCTGGTGGACATCATCCGCGGGGCTATGCCCCCGGCAGCCCTGCGGGAAAAGCAGCACCCGGCCAAGCGCAGCTTTCAGGCCATCCGCATCGCCGTGAACGACGAACTGGGGGAGCTGCCGCCCATGCTGAAAGCGGCGGCGGAGCTTTTGCGGCCCGGCGGACGGCTGGCCGTCATCAGCTTCCACTCCCTGGAGGATCGCATCATCAAAAAGACCCTGCAGGAATTGGCCACCGGCTGCACCTGCCCGCCGAATTTCCCGGTGTGCGTGTGCGGCAAGAAACCGAAAATGAAGCTCGTCAGCCGCAAGCCCATCGTGGCCGGTGAGGCGGAGCTGGTCTATAACCCCCGGGCCCGCAGCGCCAAGCTCCGGGTAGCGGAAAAACTATAAAAACTGGCAAAAAACTTCGTTTTTCTGCCAAAAGGATAGAATCACAAAAGAAAGGAAGCGGAAACCATGGCACAGAGCAATGATCGCCGCAGATATGGATATACGGACGGCTCCCTGGCGTACGATCTGGACGCCCTTGCCAGAGAGCGCGCGCTGGATGATGCCGGCCGCATGGAGCCTGAGCGCCGGGAGCCGGCGGCGGCCCCCAGGCGGCAGAGCGTCGCACGTCCCGCGGCAAAGCCCTCCCCGCTGGTCCTGGCCTGCGCGGCGGTGCTGGCGGGCCTGGTGGTGCTGCTGCTCATGGGCTATGTGCGCCTGACGGAGGTCTCTGCGGATATTTCACAGATCAAAACGGAGATGGGCCAGCTGGAGGAGCGCCACGTGGCCCTGCTGACCCAGTATGAAAAGACCTTTGACCTGACCACCGTGAAGCGTGTGGCCGAGGAGGCCGGTATGACCAAGCCCACCGCCGGCCAGGTGGAGTATCTGGAGCTGCCTGCCGCCGACAGCACCGTGGTGTACCGCTCCGATGCGGGCACCGCCCTGGAGAACATCGCGGAAAGTATTTCCCGCGCCCTGGGGTCCGTGGTGGAATATTTCCGGTGAGCCGCCCCATATAGTAGGGATACACAACAAGGAGTAAGAAGGTGACTTCTTGCTCCTTCCTTTGGTATAATAGACAGGAAAAAATCTGCGAAAGGAGCTGAGACCATGGCCCAAAACAGCGGCGAGATCAATCGAAAAAGCGAAAAAGTGCGCCGGGCCAACCGAGTCATCCAAAACCGCACCATGATCCTTATGGCGGTTCTGGGCGTGCTGGTGTTTGTGATTTTGCTCATCAAGCTCTTTTCCCTGCAGATCCTGCGCCACGACGAGCTGGAGGCCAAGGCCCTGGACCAGCAGACCCGCAGCACGGAGGTCACCGCTACCCGCGGCACGATCTATGACCGCAACGGCAATATCATGGCTATTTCCGCCACGGCGGAAACGGTGTTCCTCTCCCCGCTGGAAATGGACCGCGCCCTCAACGACAAGGATAATCCCGTCACCTGGACCAAGGACAGCGTGGCACAGAAGCTCTCGGAGATCCTGGAGATCAACAAGGAGGGCATCCTGAAAAAGATGGAGCGCACGGACTCCCAGTACGAGGTGCTCAAGCTCCGGGTGGAGGAGGACGTGGCCGATGAGATCCGCACCCTCATCAACGACGAGGGCGTTGTAGGTGTGTACATGGTCACCGATGCCAAGCGCTATTACCCCTATGCCACCCAGGCCTCCCAGATCATCGGCTTTGTGGGCACGGATAATTACGGCCTGTACGGCCTGGAAGCCCGGTATAACGACGTGCTGGACGGCCAAACGGGCCTGGTGGTGTCCACCAAGGACCCTACGGGCAACGACATGCTCTACGGCTACGAGCAATATTATAAAGCGCAGAACGGCAGCGACATCGTGCTGACGCTGGACGCAACGGTGCAGTACTATGTGGAAAAGGCCCTGAGCGAGATGGTGACCTCCACCGAGGCCCAGGGCGCCACGGGTATCGTCATGGACGTGGAGACCGGGGCGGTCCTGGCCATGGCCTCCAGCCCCACCTATGACCTGAACGATCCCTCCGCAGTCTATGAGAGTCGGCTTTCATCCCTGGTAAAGGACGGCCAGCTGGACCTGGCGGACGCCCAGCTGCGCCAGTGGCGCAACCGGGCCATCAACGACACCTATGAGCCCGGCTCCACCTTCAAGGTGCTGACCCTGGCGGCAGCCCTGGAGGAGGGGGTCATTGACGAGAATACTACCTTCGACTGCTCCGGATCCATCCATGTGCTGGACGCTACCATCCACTGCAGCAACCGCGCCGGCCACGGCCATCAGACCCTGGAGCAGACGGCGGGCAACTCCTGTAACCCGGCCTTCATCACCTACGGCCTGCGCCTGGGCACGGAAAAATTCTACCGCTATATGAAGGATTTCGGCCTGGTGAACGGCAGCGGCATCGACCTGGAGGGCGAGGCCCTGGGCATCTTTGCACCCCAGGAGACTGCTTCGGAGCTGGATCTAGCTTGCTACGCCTTTGGGCAGAACTTCAACACGACCCCTGTGGCCCTGATCTCCGCCCAGGCCGCCTGCATCAACGGCGGCTATCTCCACACCCCCTATGTGGTGGAGCGCGTGGTGGACAGCAGCGGCAATGTCCTCTCCAGCCATGATTCTACCCCTGTGCGCCAGGTAGTCAGCGAGGAGACCTCCGCCCTGGTGCGCCAGTGCCTGGAGTATGTGGTCTCGTCCGGTACGGGCCGCAACGGCCAGGTCCACGGCTACCGCATCGGCGGCAAGACCGGTACGGCGGATAAGGGCAACACCGGCGATGTGGTGCTGTCGTTCATGTGCTTCGCGCCGGCGGACGATCCCAAGTATATCATGCTCCTGACCCTGGACTCTCCCACCGGGGAGGGCCGGGGCGGCGGCGGCACGGTGGCTCCCTACGCCAGCCGGATCATGGGCGAGATATTGCCCTACCTGGGCGTAGAGCCCTCCTATTCGGCGGAGGAGCTGCTGGGCTCGGATACCACGGTGAACTATGTCATCGGCATGACCGTGGCGGACGCCGAGGAAAAACTCAAGGCCAAGGGCTTTTCGGTGAAGGTCATCGGCGACGGTGACACCGTCACCGATCAGACCCCGGAGGGCGGCACGGTGATCCCCGGCAAATCCCGGGTGATCCTCTATGCCGGCTCCGAAAAGCCGGATACACTCTGCACAGTACCCTCCCTGGTGGGCCTGTCCCCCAGCGAGGCGAATATAGCGGTGAGCAGCGCGGGCCTTCTGCTGCGCTTCACCGGAACCACAGACAGCGGCTCGGACAGCGTTCGGGTCATCAATCAGTCGGAAGCCGCCGGCGCGCAGGTGGAGGCGGGGACAGTGATCTCCGTCCAGCTCAGCGACAGCGGCGTAACGGATTAGCCATGTGGTTTGCGGTGGAAAGGAGCGGGCTGGATGCGTTTGCGGGAGCTGCTGGAGGGAACGGAGATCACTGCACTGACGATATCACCGGATACGGAGATCACCCATGTGTGTGCGGATTCCCGCCAGGCCCGGAAAGGCAGCCTGTTTGCGGCGGTGCCGGGTACCCTGTGTGACGGCGCCCTGTACGCCCGCCAGGCGGTGGACCGCGGCGCCGCGTGCGTGCTGTGCCGGCAGAAGATGCCGGGCCTACCCTGCGCGGCGGTGCCGGATGTGCGCGCCGCCCTGGGCAAAATTGCCTGCACCTGGTATGAAAACCCCGCCGCCCGGCTGACGGTCCTGGGCGTCACCGGTACCAACGGCAAAACCACCACTACCTACCTCCTGCGCCACATCCTGCGCAGCGCAGGGATAAAAACCGGCCTCATCGGCACGGTGCAGAACCTGGTGGAGGAGCAGATGCTCCCGGCCCGGCGCACCACGCCGGACGCCTTGGAGATCCAGGGCCTGCTGCGCCAAATGGCGGACGCGGGCTGCACCCATGCGGTGATGGAGGTCTCCTCCCACGCCCTGATGCAGCACCGGGCGGAGGGCATTTCCTTCACCGTGGGTATCTTCACCAATCTCACCGAGGACCATCTGGACTATCACGGCACCATGGAGCGCTACTGTGACGCCAAGGCGAAGCTGTTTCACGCCAGCCGCGCGGCGGTGTGCAACGGGGATGATCCCTGGGCGGAGCGTATGCTCCGGGGCGTGACCTGTCCGGTGACGCGCTATGGCATCCAAGCCCCCGCCGACCTGTGGGCGGAGGAGATCACTCTGCAGGAGCGGGGCGTATCCTTCGCAGCCTGTACGGCCCGGGAGCGGATTCCGGTGCGACTGGGTGTGCCGGGACGATTTTCGGTGTATAATGCATTGGGGGCCATGGCCGCCTGCGCGCAGCTGGGCTTCCCGTTGGCGGACAGCGCCGCCGCATTGGCCGCTTTCCCTGGCGTAAAGGGCCGCATGGAGGTGGTGCCCACCCCCGGAAAGCCTTACACCCTGCTCATTGACTATGCCCATACCCCCGACGCCCTGGAAAATGTGCTGAAAACCGTCCGGGGCTTTGCAAGCGGCCGCGTCATCGCCGTCTTTGGCTGCGGCGGCGACCGGGAAAAGGAAAAGCGGCCCCGGATGGGCCGCATCGCCGGGGCCCTGGCGGACCTGGCGGTGGTCACCAGCGATAATCCCCGCTCCGAGGAGCCCATGGCCATCATCCGGGATATTCTCCCGGGCCTTGCCGGGGCGGAGGAGCGGTATGTAGTGGAGCCGGACCGCCGGGCGGCCATCGCCCTGGCCATGGACCGGGCCGCGCCGGGAGACGTAGTCGTCCTGTGCGGCAAAGGACACGAGACATATCAGGAGATCGGCGGCGAAACCCTCCCCCTGGATGAGCGGGAGGTCGTGCGGTCCCTGCTGTAAATACACAACGAAAGAGGCCCCGTGGGGGCAGAAAGAGGAGCAAAAACTATGATCCTTCAAGTGATTTTGACCTGCGTGATCTGCTTTGCCATCACGGCTGTGGCCGGGAAACTTCTGATCCCTGAGCTGGTGAAGCTCAAGGCCGGGCAGAGCATCAAGGAAGATGGTCCCGCCTGGCACATGACCAAGCAGGGCACCCCCACCATGGGCGGCCTCATGTTCATCCTGGGCATCGGCATCACGGTGGTGATCCTGGGCTGGAAGGGAATGGCCGCCGGGGACTTTACGCATATTTATGTGTATCTGTTCTCCCTGGTGTTCGGCGTCATCGGCTATATTGACGACTATCAGAAGGTGAAGCATCACCGCAACACCGGCCTCACCGCCATTCAAAAGTTTGTTTTACAGCTGGCGGCGGCGGTGGCATTTCTGTGTCTGCTGCGGGCGGAGGGCCACCTGAGCCCCAACCTGTACATCCCGTTTTTCAACACCTACATCGTGCTGAACTGGGTGGTCTACATGATCCTGGCCGCCTTCATCATCGTGGGCACGGTGAACGCCGTGAATATTACCGACGGCCTGGACGGCCTGTCCACCAGCGTCACCATCCCGGTGGCGGCGTTCTTCGCGGTGCTGGGCGTGGTGTGGAAGGGCTTCCCCCAGCTGGGCATTTTCGGCGCCGCCATGGCGGGCGGCCTGCTGGCGTTCCTGCTGTATAACCATTACCCCGCCAAGGTCTTTATGGGCGATACCGGCTCCCTGTTCCTGGGCGGCGCGGTGGCGGCCCTGGCCTTTGCCTATGACATGCCCCTGGTGCTGATCCTCGTGGGCATCGTGTATATCTGCGAGACATTGTCGGATATTCTGCAGGTGGGCTATTTCAAGCTCACCCACGGCAAGCGTATTTTCAAGATGGCTCCGCTGCACCATCACTTTGAGATGTGCGGGTGGAAGGAGACCAAGATCGTGGCGGTGTTCACCACGGTGAGCGTGATTTTCTGCGTCCTGGCCTACCTGGGCGTCATGAACCGCTTCGCATACTGATTCTATTGTAAAAACCAACGGAAGGGAGGGAAGATCTGTGCAGCAGTCAGCTGTTCATAAGCGCCTGGCATTCAGGCGCAGGAGTACCCAGCGCCCGCCGCGGCAGGCTTCCCGCCCGGAGAGCATCCCCCGGGCCCCGGCGGGCCGGATGGATCTCCCGTTTCTGCTTCTGACTATCCTGCTCACGGTGCTGGGCCTGGTGATGCTGTTTTCCGCCAGCTTCCCCTCCGCCAGCTATAAGCAGGGAGACCCGGCCTATTTCTTAAAGCGGCAGGCCATATTTGCCCTGCTGGGCATGGCCGCCATGGTCGTCATGAGCCGCACGGACTATCACCGCCTGCGGGGCATGGCAAAGATTTTGATGTATGTGTCGTTTTTCCTGCTGGCGCTGGTGCTGGTGCCCGGCGTGGGCATCAAGGAAAACGGCGCGACCCGCTGGCTGGGCAAGGTGGGCGTGCTGACCTTCCAGCCCTCGGAGATCGCCAAGCTGGCCATCATCGTGTACTTTGCCGACAGCATCTCCAAAAAGAAAAACCTCATGGAGAGCTTCAAATACGGTGTTCGGCCCTATATTCTGACGCTGGCCTTTTTTGCGGGCCTGATGCTGCTGGAGCCGCACCTGTCCGGCACCATATTGATCGTGGGCACAGGCGTTGTGATGATGATCGTGGGCGGCATCGATAAGCGCTGGGCCATCGGCGGCCTGGGCGGCGTGGCGGTGCTGGGCTTTGCCTATGTGAAGCTGGTGGAGGCCGGGGTCATCTCCTACGGCGCGGACCGCATCCGCATGTGGGAGGATCCCTGGATCGATGCCCTGGACGAGGGTTATCAGATGTGCCAAAGCCTCATTGCCATCGGCTCCGGCGGGCTCACAGGCGTGGGCCTGGGCAAGGGTCGGCAGAAGTTCCTGTACCTGCCCGAGGAGCATAATGACTTCATTTTCGCCGTGGTGTGCGAGGAACTGGGACTCATCGGGGCCGCGCTGGTGATGCTGATTTTTGCGCTGCTGATCCTCCGTGGCTTCTGGATCGCCCTCCAGGCCCGGGACCGCTTCGGCGCGCTGCTGGTGGTGGGCATCATGACGCAGATCAGCCTGCAGACCTTTCTGAATATCGCGGTGGTATCGGGCTTGGTCCCGGCCACGGGTATCTCTCTGCCGTTTTTCAGCTACGGCGGCACGGCTTTGGCCCTGCAGCTGTTTGAAATGGGCATTGTACTCAGTGTATCCCGGCAGATCCCTGCGCCCCGGGGCGGATAAGAGGAGGACAGCTATGAAAGTGATTTTTACCTGCGGCGGCACCGCGGGCCATGTGAATCCGGCCCTGGCCCTGGCAGGCTATATGCGAAAAAAGGACCCCACGGTGGAGGTCCTGTTCGTGGGCACCCCCAACGGCATCGAGCGGGGCCTGGTGGCCGAGGCCGGCTATGACTACCGGGGCATCGAGGTGGGCAGCTTTGAGCGGTCCATGGACCTGGACAGTCTGCGCCATAACGCCAAGAGCGCCGTGGAGCTTCTGACCCTGCGCCGCCGGGCTAACGCGATTTTGCGGGAGTTTCCGGCGGACCTGGTGGTGGGCACCGGCGGCTATGCCAGCTATCCTATGGTGAAATATGCCGCCCTGCAGGGCATCCCCACGGCGGTGCATGAGGCGAATATGATCCCGGGTCTTACCACCCGGATGCTGGAAAAGCATGCCTCCCGCATCATGGTGGGCTTTGAGGAGTGCCGCGTACACTATAAGCATCCTGAGCGCATCGTGGTCACCGGCACCCCGGTGCGGGGCGACTTTTTTGACAGATCTCATGACGAGGCCAAGGCCGCCCTGGGCATCCCTGCGGAGCAGCCCCTGGTGGTGTCATTTTGGGGCAGCCTGGGCGCCAGCACTATGAACCGGCAGATGCTGGATTTCTTTGAAAAAGAGCGGGCGGACGGTTACCCCTTCCACCATATCCACGCCGCCGGTGACGGCAGCTGGACCTGGCTGCAGCCGGAGCTGGAGCAGCGGGGCCTGACGGAGGATCCCCGCCTGGATGTGCGGCCGTATATCCACGATATGGCGGTGGTGATGCGGGCGGCGGACCTGGTGATCTGCCGGGCCGGCGCGTCCACCATCAGCGAGATCACCGCTCTGGCGCTGCCCACCATTATCGTGCCATCCCCGTATGTGGCCAACGACCACCAGGTGAAAAACGCCCGGATCCTGGCCCAGCACGGCGGCGCCTGCCTCATCCGTGAGGAGGAGTCCAGCGGCGATAAGCTCTATCGCACCGCCCGTGATATTTTGGCCAGTCCCACCCGCCGCGCCTCCATGAGCCGCGGCATGGCGGAGCTGGGCATTCTGGATGCCACGGAGCGGATCTATCAGACCGTGATGGAGCTGGTGAAGTAAAAAACAGTTCGCTCTCTGCCCGTAGCACCTATAGGCTTTCCCCGGCATAGGATGGCGTACATTCTATGAAAAACGGGGGAGGAATATGAGCGTCATTTTGGTGGAGGGCGGCAGGAAACTCTCCGGCGCGGTGACGGTGCAGGGGGCCAAAAACAGCGTGCTGCCCATGCTGGCGGCCACGGTGCTCTGCCCCGGCGTCTGCTGCCTGCGGGGGTGTCCCGCCCTCAGCGATGTCGATACAGCGGCGCAGATCATCCGGCATCTGGGCGGTACTGTACGCCGGGAGGGGCCGGACCTGGTGGTGGATACCCGCCAGATCACCGGCTGCGGGATCCCGGAGGAGCTGATGGGCCGCATGCGCTCGTCGGTGATGTTTTTGGGGGCGATCCTGGGCCGCTGCGGAGAGGCGGTGTGCTCGCAGCCCGGCGGCTGCGACCTGGGCCCCCGGCCCATTGACCTGCACCTGCACGCTCTGCGCGCCCTGGGTGCGGAGATCGAGGAAAAAAGCGGCCGATTACAGTGCCGGGGTGCCGCTCTGCACGGCGCGGAGATCTTTCTGCGCACACCCAGTGTGGGCGCCACGGAAAATGCCATGCTGGCGGCCTGTGCCGCTTCCGGCACAACGGTCATATCCAACGCTGCCCGGGAGCCGGAAATTACAGAGCTGCAGGACTTCCTGCGGGCTATGGGGGCCTGCGTTCAGGGGGCCGGCAGCGCCACCGTGGTGGTGGAGGGGCGGAAGAAGCTCCACGGCTGTACCCATCGGGTGCGTCCGGACCGCATCGTGGCGGCTACATACCTATGCGCGGCGGCCGGTGCAGGCGGCTGCGTGTACCTGCGCCGGGCGGATTACCGGCACCTGGCGGCGGCGCTGTGCGTCCTGCAGAAAAGCGGCTGCGAGATCTGCAGCGACGGCGGGGGTATTTGCCTGAAAAGCAGCGGCCGCCTGCGGGGGGTGCCGCCGGTGCGGACCTCGCCCTATCCGGGCTTTCCCACCGATGACCAGGCCATCATGATGGCGGCGCTGGCAAGGAGCCGCGGCTCCACGGTGTTCGTGGAGAACCTATTCACTGACCGGTTCCGCCATGTGCCGCAGCTCATAAAAATGGGCGCACAGATCCGCACCCAGGGGCAGACGGCCATCGTCACCGGAGTGCAGCAGCTGCAGGGCGCCGCGGTGCAGGCCACGGATCTGCGGGGCGGGGCGGCCCTGGTGGTGGCGGGGCTGCAGGCCCGGGGCGTCACCCGGGTGGAGCAGATCCATCACATCGAGCGGGGCTACGCCGATATAGTGGGCGACCTTTCAGGCCTGGGGGCCTGCATATACAGAGAAGACTAAACGAAAGCAGAGGTGTCACATGAGCGGCCGAAACAGACGCAGACGCAGAAGAAGAAAGGGGAGCTTTTCCTTTTTATATAAGCTGCTGGTGTTTTTTGTCATCTGCGGCGCCATTGTGGCTGCCCTGGCCGTGTTTTTCAAGGTAGATACCATTGAGGTCACCGGCAACAGCCGCTATACCGCCCAGGAGATCGCCGACAGTGCCGGCCTCCATGTGGGCGATAACCTGTTTCTTATCAATAAATTCAACGCTTCTGAGTCCATTACCCGGAACCTGCCCTATATTTCCAGTGTGCGCATCAGCCGTAAGCTGCCGGATACCCTCTGCATCCAGGTGGAGGAAAACGGCACACTCTGCGCCATTGAGCAGCCCGGCGGCGACTGGCTCCTGAGCGGCAGCGGCAAGCTGGTGGAGCAGGCCGCGGCAGGGGAGGACGTAACGCACATCGTCGGGCTGACGCCGGTGGATCCCCAGGTGGGTATGCCCCTGCAGGTGGCCGCCGAGCAGGAATCCGCCAAGGAGAGCCTGCTGCAGCTGCTCCAGGCCCTGGAGCAGCGGGACGCCCTGGGCCGCTGCCAGCAGATCAGCGTGGCCGATGCCACGGTCATCACCCTGCGCTTTGACGGACGGTTTGACGTGCTCCTGTCCCCGGACGATGATTTCGGCTATAAGCTGGATTGCCTTTTGGCTGTGGTGGATACCAAACTGGAGCAAAACGAGAAGGGGACCATCGACCTGACACGCAAGGAAGTGCGCTTTATCCCCGGATAAACTTTTCGGGAAAATGCCGGGGAATACTTGACCCACGGGGGAAACTGTAATAGAATAGAATTTGGTATAGCAGCAGCGAAACCATTCTTTAAACGGATGATAAAACTGCCATTTCGCATAATCTGCAGCAGGAGGAAAAGACATGGCATTTGCAATGGATACAGGGGTAGAAAATGTCGTCAGCATCAAGGTCATCGGTGTTGGCGGCGGCGGAAATAACGTGGTCAACCGCATGGTCACCGACGGCATCAAGGGTGTCGATTTTGTGGCCGTGAATACAGATAAGCAGGCGCTGAATTCTTCTGCGGCCAGCTATAAAATTCAGATCGGCGAGAAGCTCACCGGCGGTAAGGGCGCCGGTTCCAATCCCGAGGTGGGCCGCAAGGCCGCCGAGGAGAGCCGCAACCAGTTGGCCAAGGCCCTGGAGAATACCGACATGGTCTTTGTCACCGCCGGTATGGGCGGCGGCACCGGCACCGGCGCTGCCCCCGTGGTGGCGGAGGCGGCCAAGGAGCAGGGCGTTCTGACCGTGGGCGTGGTGACAAAGCCCTTTGCCTTTGAGGGCCGCAAGCGCATGACCCAGGCCGAGCAGGGCATTGAGGAACTGCGGGGCAAGGTGGATTCCCTGGTCATCATCCCCAATGAGCGGCTGAAATACGCCACCGATCAGAAGATCACCTTTGCCAACGCCTTTGAGATCGCGGATGATGTGCTGCGCCAGGCGGTGGTGAGCATTTCCGACCTGATCCGGGATACCGGCTTTATCAATCTGGACTTTGCCGACGTCACCGCCGTGATGAAGGACGCGGGGCTTGCCCATATGGGCGTGGGCCGCGCCGCCGGCAAGGGCAAGGCCGAGGAGGCCGCCCGCATGGCCATTTCCAGCCCCCTGCTGGAGACCAGCATCCAGGGCGCCAAGGGCGTTCTCATCAACGTCACCGGCTCCATGGACATCGGCCTGGAGGAGGTGGAGCAGGCCGCCACCCTGGTGCAGGAGGCGGTGCATCCCGATGCGCTGACCATCTTCGGCGCCACCTTCGACGAGAACCTGGACGACGAGATCCGCGTCACCGTCATCGCCACCGGCTTTGCCGAGCCGGACGAGGCCGCCAAGCCCGCCGCCCCGGCCGCTGCCAAGGCTGCCGAGGAAAAGCCCGCCCAGGACCCCGAGGCTGAATCCGAGGAGGAGGCCCGGCAACTGCGGGAGGAGCAGACGCATTTTGACGATATCCTCAAGATTTTCGAGCGGAACTGAAACAAATCGCTCCCATAATATCCAAATGAAAAAACGACCGGCTCACAGAGCCGGTCGTTTTATATAGGGGAGTGCGGCGCTGGATCACCGGGTCTGCCCGGTACCGCGGATGATGTATTTATAGGTGCTCAGCTCGTCCAGCCCCATGGGACCCCGGGCGTGGAGCTTTTGGGTGGAGATGCCCATTTCGCAGCCCAGGCCGAATTCACCGCCGTCGGTGAAGCGGGTGGAGACATTGACATAGACGGCGGCGCTGTCCGTCTCGTCCACGAAGCGCTGGGCGTTTTCGGCGTTTTCCGTGACGATGGCCTCGCTATGGCCGGTGGAGTGCTGCAGGATATGGGCAATGGCAGCGTCTACGCTGTCCACCACGGCCACTGCCAGGATATAGTCCAAAAACTCCGTGTCAAAATCCCGGTCGCCGGCGGGGGTGCCGGGGATGATTTTTGCCGCTGTCGGGTCCAGCCGCAGCTCCACGGGGACCTGGCCCGCCGCCTGACGGTCGTCCACCAGGGCTTTTTTCAGCATGGGCAGAAACTGCTCTGCCACGGCCCGGTGGACCAGGCAGACCTCCTCGGCATTGCAGACGGAGGGACGGCTGGTTTTGGCGTTTACGATGATTTTTATGGCCTTGTCCAGGTCGGCGAATTCGTCCACATACACATGGCAGATGCCGGTGCCGGTCTCAATACAGGGGACGGTGGCATTTTCCACGCAGGCGCGGATGAGGCCCGCGCCGCCCCGGGGAATGAGCAGATCCACCAGCCCCTTGGCCTGCATGAGGTGGTTGGCGCTTTCATGGCTGGTGTCCTCCAAAATGTTGAGAATGTCCGGGTTTCCGCCTGCGGCGGCGATGCCCTCCTTCAGGGCGGCGGTGATAGCTTTGGCGCTGCCAATGGCCTCCCGGCCGCTGCGCAGGACGCAGACATTGCCGCTCTTGATGGCCAGGGCCGCCGCGTCGGAGGTGACATTGGGGCGGCTTTCGTAGATGATGGCCACCAGGCCCAGGGGCACCTGCTTTTTATAGATGGTCATGCCGTTGGGGCGCTTGATCTCGCTGAGGATGCGGCCCGTGTGGTCCGGCAGCCCGGCCACGGCGCACACACCGTCGGCCATGGCGGCAATGCGGCTTTCATCCAGCCGCAGACGGTCCAGCATCACATCGGAAATTTTGCCACGGGCGGCGTCTATATCCTGGGTATTGATGCGGAGAATGTCCTCCGTGTGCTGCCGGAGACTGTCTGCCATGGCCAGGAGCAGGCGGCTTCTGTCCTCCGCCGTCAGGGTGTGCAGGCTGGTCCGGGCGGCGCGGGTGCGGCGGATGATTTCCATAGTCGTCATGACGGTTATACCTTCTTTTTCAAAAATCTTGTGCCCACGGGCTTGCCCTGGGCAATGTCGTAGAGCAGCTCGGGCTTGTCGCCGTTGGCAATGACCATTTCGCAGCCCGCCTCGGCGGCGATGACGGCGGCGTTGAGCTTGGTGACCATGCCGCCGGAGCCCAGGGCGGAGCCGGTGCCCCCGGCCAGGGCGTAGATGCGTTCGTCCACGCTTTCCACGGTGTGGATGATTTGGGCGTTGGGGTTTTGATGGGGGTCGCTGTCATAGAGACCGTCAATGTCCGACAGCAGCACCAGCAGGTCCGCGCCGATGGAGGCGGCCACGATAGCAGACAGGGTATCATTTTCGCCGATGGTGTTCTCCACGCCGATCTCGTCCGTGGCCACGGCGTCGTTTTCGTTGATGACAGGCAGCGCGCCCAGCTCCAGCAGGCGGGTGAGGGTGTTGCGTACATTGTGGCTGCGCTGGCCGTTTTTGATGTCCTCTCCGGTGAGCAGGAGCTGCGCCACCGTGTGATTATATTCGCCGAATAGCTTGTCGTAGGTGTAGATCAATTCGCACTGGCCCACGGCGGCGGCGGCCTGCTTGCCGGGCATGTCCGCCGGGCGGCCGGGCAGATTCAGCTTGCCGACACCCATGCCAATGGCACCGGAGGAGACGAGGATGATCTCATGGCCCGCATTCTTCAGATCGCTGAGTACCTTGCACAGCTTTTCAATGCGCTGGATATTCAGCCGGCCCGTGGCGTGGGTCAGGGTGGATGTGCCTACTTTTACGGTGATCCTCATGGCATAAAACCTCTTTTCGATCGGGTAAGTATATACAGTATATTATACTGTGTCTTTCGCTGAAAAGCAATAACCCCGCGGGGCCGAAATGAAGTGAGCCCCAAAAGTTGGGCAGAAATTTTTGTTATGACGGGTTTTCTTCAAACAGCAGGTTCCGGTCCGCTGCCGTGTTGATGCCCGGAACAATGCCGCTGTGGTCATACTGCCACAGGGCTGTATGGTAGTAAAAGGTGGGGGACTTGCCCGGTTCCGCCAGCCAAAACGTGTAGTCAGCGAGAGGGGAGAGGTCATAGGTGTGATAGCCCATTTGGCGGTTAAAGTAGACGCCGGCGGTATAGCCGGCCTGCGCTACGGTCTGGCAGAAGGCGGCGGCGCAGGCGGTGACGGTTTCGCCGTCCAGGCCGTTGGCGCGGCCTTCTTCGGCGGTGACGGTTTCCCAGTCGTAAAAAACCGGCAGCTCCAGGGCTCGGCCGGACAGCATCTGCAGCACGAAGACGGCCTCCTCCCGGGCTTCCTCCGGGGAGATGGCCTGGGAGAAGAAGTACACGCCCCGGCGCAGCCCGGCTGCCCCGGCGGCGCTGTAGTTTTCCTCGAAAAGGCTGTCCTGTTCCAGGTTGCCGCTGGCGTATCGGCTATAGCCGCAGCGGATTACGGCGAAATCAATGCCGCCGTCGGCCACCTCCTGCCAGCGGATCTGCTGCTGCCATTCGGACACGTCCACCCCCTGGCTGGCGGTGTACCGGCTGCCGGTATAGAGCACGGCATCGCCCTGGCGGATGAAGTCACCGCTATCCGAGGTGTCGGCGGGCAGGGCCGGGTCCGGTACGATGTAGATGGTACCAACCCCGTCATTGACCGGGATGGCACCGTCCTGGCGCAGATACGGCCGCACCAGCTGGAAGGCGGCCAGGGCCGCCAAAAACACCAGGAAAATGGGCCACAGGCGCCGAAACCCCTTCTTCTTTTTGCGTGCAGACATATTTCGACACCTCCTGATTTTTCTATTTTACCATATGGGGCATCCCCGCACAAGCGGATCCGAGTGACTTTTCTGTCACCATTGGATCCGTGAATTTTGCTTTTAAAAGGCTCAAAAAAGCATGCCGCCGGCATGCTTGATACTGACAATACATCTTATGCGTTTGCCGT
>CABMQL010000013.1 GCA_902388735.1 uncultured Eubacteriales bacterium
CCCTACGAATCGTTTACCGATAGATTTCCGTTGGGGCCGATGCCCACATCGGCCCAGGGGCGCCAGCCCTCAAAATATTCGTAGGGCGGCGTGCCCTCACGCCGCCGCACGGCATACGCGGAGGGTGCCCCTGTCAGACCAGCCAGCACAAGCGCTGAGCGCGTCGCGGATGGCGGCGCAGAGGCCATGCGAAAGCAAGGGGCTAATTTTGCACATCCCGGTTCGCGAGGTAAGAGGGAACCGGCGCGGGCGGCACCTCAGCCGCGGAAAGGATTTCAAAACCTTGGTTTTGGCGGCGTTCTTTCCTCCCTTTCTTTCGCCGCAGAAAGAAAGGGCGCCGTGGTCGACATAAAAACCGGTGGCACACGCGGGTGCCGTCCTACAGGACATTTGTAGTGCAGGGCCTGCGTGCCCTGCCGGGAGTACAACTGTTATCGGCTGAGCGGGCGGGGGAGAACCCCGCCCCTACGCAGAGTATGGGAGCGGGTGCAAGAGGGCGGACAGGGGCGTCCGCCCCTACAGACTGTGCGGCGGTGCGGGCTATATTGGCGACGGAAAAAGCACCCCGGGTGGGGTGCTTTTTGTGGGTCAGCTCAACTTTTGGGTGGAATCCTGATCCAGGTGGATGGCGCCATAGAGATTCTTGGCGCTGCAGCCGGCACGGCCGCCGCCGGCGCAGGCACAGGCACAGGCGCAGGCGCAGCTGCTGGCACAGGCGCAGTGGCTGCCGCCGCCGAAACCGCCGCCGCCAAATCCACCGCCCCGGCTGCCGCCGCCGAAGCCGCCGCCCCGATGGTTATCATTGCGGGGAGGCTGGGGCCGGCGCTTGGTGCCAACGCTGCCGGGCCGGGGACGGCCGTCCGGGCCCCGGGGATACCAAAGACCGTTGACAAAGATATACCGGGTGCCGAAGCCGCCGCTGTAGCGGGAGACGCTGGTAAGAACAGACACGATGACAAACAGAACCACCAGCAGGACGATGATACCGATAACGGCGCTGAAAAAGTCACCGACGGTGTTGTTATAATCATAGGAATCATCGTAGTCGTGGCCCGGGAGATTGTCGGCGCTGCGGGTCTCGTCCAGGGTGGTGGGCCAATCGGCATAGGTCACGGTCAGGGGGAGCTTATCGCCATAGCCCATGTTGCTGGCGGTGAGAATATGCTCGCCATTCTGGGTATCGCCATCGCTGGCGATGCCGGCGACGCCGGCGGGATCGTGCCAGGTGAGGGTCATCTCGTCGATGCGGATGTTATCGAACCAGCCGGGGGTGTAGTAATAGGCCACCTCGCCGTTGTTGAGGGTGTACATGTACTCCTGGACCCAGGAGAAGGAGAACTCAAACTCCTGGCCAGCCTTGTAGCCCTGGGTGAAATCCACATAGGCGTAGCTGTTGTCATTCTGAATGTCGGCGATGTTGTCGGACATTGCCTTCATGTCCCGGATGGAGCCGTTGGGGATGCCGATCTTTACGCCGCCCTGCTGACTGTTGGTGGCGGGGAGGTCCTCCAGCGCCTTCCAGCGGAAGGACAGGCGGATGGCCAGGCTGCCGTCGTCTACATCCGGGGTGACATCCACCTGATAGCTGAGGATGCGGTCATAGTCCTGGGCGAAGGCCGTCTGCACGGTCAGCGGCAGCAGGGCCGTGAGAAGCAGGACGCTGATGAAAAGGGAGAGCAGTTTCTTTTTCATGCCTCCGCCTCCTTTCGGTTGCCGGTTTGCAGCTGGCAGACGTGCTCCATCTTGGCGCTTTCTGCGCGGATGGCCGCGCACTGGGGATTTGTCCAGATGGTTTCCCAGGGGTCGGTGAGGACATTGCCCAGGGTCACGCCGCCCAGCCAGCTCTGACAGGGTACCACGGTGCCGTCCGGCGTGACGGCCATATTGCTCAGGCAGGCCCCGCAGGAGGGGATCAGCTGCAGGCCCAGGGAGCGAAGCGTCTCCTCCGGCAGCCAGCCGGGGCTGGTGAAGTCCAGATCCATGCCCAGGCTGTGGGCGGTCTCTACGGCGGCGCGGAGAATGTCCGTCAGCTCCGCCTGGGAAAGGCGGGTGGCGACGCTGCCCTCCGTAATGGCGCCGCCGGAGGGGATGAGGCCCGAACAGGTGGCATAGCGCACGCCCAGGGAGGCGGCAAAGCGGAGGGTATCGGCATAGTCCCGGTTCACGCTGCAAAGGGGCGTGTTGATGGACACGATGAGCCCTGCTTCCACGGCATTCTTGATGCCGGCGACGGTATCGCCGAAGCCGTCCACCCCTACCAGGGCGTTATGGACGGCGGCTTTGTCGCTGTAAAGGGTCACCTGGACGCTGTCAAGGCTTGCCTCGTACAGGGCCTTGCACAGATCCGCCGTCAGGCGGCGGCCATTGGTATTGAGCCGGGTAACGAACCACTGGGCGGCATCCACCAGCTCCACCAGGTCGCCCCGCAGAGTGGGCTCGCCGCCGGTGAAGGTCACCTGGGGGATGTTGGCCGCCTGGAGGCGCTGCAGGATCTCCTTCCACTGGGCGGTGTCCAGCTCCTTCACCTCGCCCATGGGCTGGCCGGCGGCATAGCAGTGCAGGCACTTCTGATTGCAGTGCCACAGGCCGTCCCGGGTCATGGCGCTGACCATCAGGTCCATGCGGTGGGGGGCGGACATCTTGTCCGCATACTCGCCCAGGGACAGGGGGGCTACCTCTACCTCCGGCTCCTGACCCCGGGCAATGGCCACCAGGGAGCGCAGGAGCGTGCCCATATCCTCCCGGAGGATTTCGGTTTTTACGAAGGGATAGACCTTCTTTTTTGCGCCGCGGACGGCCTGTTCCAGCATGGACTCCCAGTCATCGGCGCTGATCTCCAGGCCGGCATAGGGCTCCATGCAGTACATGAACTCCGACAGGAGCACCGCCCAGGAGAAGTTCAGCGGCACCAGCTGAGCGCCGTTGAGCAGCAGCAGATACGGATCCTCCGGAGACTGGGTGTGGGGCGGGATCATATGGATGCGCACCACGCCGGGGCCCGTGGGGTCCAGGGTAATATGACGCACGCAGGACAGGTGCTTGCGGCGATAGCTGTTTTCACGAAGCGACAAATGGCTCATGGAAAACCTCCTCTCGATTGCTTGCCTCCAGTATAGCAATCCGGGGACAAAATAGCAAGAAAAAAAGGAGCCGCCCCCATGTGAGAGGCGGCCCAAGCGGGTGGGATATTGGAAAGCTTCCGTCTATTATAATAGTCCGGACCGCGGCCTTTGTAAATAGGAGGTTTTGGCGAAAAAGGGGGGCTGTTGTCGAAAGAGAGAAGAAGATTACAAATTTGTGAACTTTTCACAAAAACAAACTTATGGCTTTTCAAATTCGCAACAATGTGCTATAATCCCTACAAGGATGAGGGGAACGACCTCCCCGACCCTGTTTGGTACAGACACAAGCGAAAGGAGCCAAAAACTATGAAGTTCACATTTACCTGCAAGAAAGTGCCCCTGAATGATTCCGTGAAAGACTACGCCGAGAAGAAGATCAGCAAGCTGGATCGGTACTTCCCGGAGGAAGCCGAGGCATTTGTGACCTTCGCCGTGGAGAAGAAGAACCGCTGCGTGGTGGAGCTGACCATTCGCAGCCAGAACGGGACCCTGTTCCGCGCCCAGGAGGAGGATCGGGACGGCGATATGCGCGGCGCCATTGACGAGGCCGTGAATTTCATCGACCGGCGCATCCGCAAGAACAAGACCCGCCTGGCCAAGAACCTGCGGGCCGAGGCCCTGGTGCCGGAGGTGCCGGCGGAGTTCGACGTGGCAGAGGAGGCGGCCTACGACCTGGTGCGCACCAAGCGCTTCACTGTGAAGCCCATGAGCACCGAGGAGGCCATTTTGCAGATGAATCTGCTGGACCACAGCTTCTATGTGTTCCGCAACGTGGAGACGGAGACCATCAGCGTGGTGTATCGCCGCAACAACGGCGGCTACGGCCTCATCGAGACGGAGTGACAGACGGAATATTTCAAAACCGGGGCGGATGCCCCGGTTTTTTGTTGGGGGTGACAGCCTCCCATTACGCAGGGGAGCTTGGGGACGGGGGCGGAGGATTGCAACACCGGTGTGCACACCGGTTCGTAATGACACATTGCAGGCAATGCGGTGGTTATCAGCAACGGAGTGAGGGCGGCCTGCCCTGCGTGGGACACGGGAGCGGGTGCGGCGGGGTGGACGACCGCGAGAGTCGCCCCTACGGGGAGGTTACAAGGCATGCGGTGCAAGTTCGGGCGGACGGGGTAGAACCCCGCCCCTACGAAAGAGTTTGGCCCTGGTGCAGATTGACTTTGCCGCTTGCAATCAGCGGGGAAATGCGGCATAATAGAGCCGGAAAGGATGTGAGCGCTATGGTGCTTAAAAAGATATATTGCAGGGCGTTTCAGGCCTGCTTCGGCCTGGGGGCCCGGGTGCTGCCCTGGCGGAAGCCGGAGTGCATCACCGGGGCCGGGAGTCTGGAAAAGCTGCCGGAGCTGCTGAAGACCGCCGGGTGCAAAAAGCCCATGATCGTGGCCAGTCGACGCCAGTGCGCTGCGCCGGAGTTCACCGCTATGGCGGAAAAGCTGCCGGCCTGGAGCGGATTCCATTCAGTGACGGCCAATCCCAAGATCGAGACTGTGGAGCAGATCGTGACCCAATTCCGGGCGGAGGGGTGCGACAGCATGGTGGCCATCGGCGGCGGCAGCCCTATGGATGCGGCCAAGGCGGCGGCGGCGAGGCTGGCCCGACCCAACCGCAGCGTGGGGCAGCTGAAGGGCCTGCTGAAGGTGCATAAGAAGATCGTACCCTTTGCGGCCATTCCCACCACCGCCGGGACCGGGTCGGAGACCACCATTGCCGCCGTGGTCACGGACGAAAATCACCACAAGTACGCGGTGAACGACCTGTGCCTGATCCCCCGGTGGGCCATCCTGGACCCGGCGCTGACGGTGTCCCTGCCGGCCCGGGTGACGGCGGAGACGGGGCTGGACGCCCTAACCCACGCCGTGGAGGCCTATGTGGGTCGGTTTTATAACACCCGGGAGACAAGAGACCTGGCCCGGCAGGCGGTGAAGGCCATCTTTGAGTATTTGCCTAAGGCCTGCGCCGACGGAAACGACCTGCACGACCGGCAGGAGATGCTGACGGCGTCTTACCGGGCGGGCTTTGCCTTCACCCGGGCCAGCGTGGGCAACGTACACGCCCTGGCCCACACCCTGGGCGGGCTGTACGACGTGCCCCACGGACGGGCCAACGCCGTGCTGCTGCCGGTGATGCTGGAGGAGTACGGCCCGGCGGTGCACAAGTGCCTGGCAGAACTGGCGGACGTGGTGGGCCTGTGCCCGGCGGGAAGTCAGGCGGAGAAAGCCCGGGCGTTCATCGCGGCCATCTATGACATGAATCGGGCTTTGGGCATCCCCGCGGGCTTTGACTGCATCCGGACGGAGGACCTGCCCCAGATGGCGGCCTGGGCCGAGGCGGAGGCCAACCCGGTGTACCCGGTGCCGGTGATCTTCGACAGGGAGCGGTTTATACGGGTGGCCAAGAAAGTCATGCTATAATTTTACAACAAAAAATCGGAGCCGTATCGGCTCCGATTTTTTAGACTCGTTTGTACTCCACATATTGAAATTTCAGACCGTTTTCCTCCTGAATTTCGCTGGAGGAGATGGGCCGCCAGTGGGGGTCCGCATCCAGGTTCGGGAAGAAAGCGTCCGCCGGGACGTCGGCGAAAACCTTGGTGACATAGACCCGGGTGCAGTAGGGCAGCAGCTGCTCGTATACCTCCTGGCCGCCGATGACGAAGGCGTCACTGTCCGCCAGGGTCAGCAGCTCTTTTAGGGAGTGGACGGTCTCCGCCCGGTCCGGGGAAAAATTTGCCTGCCGGGTCAGCACCAGATTGCGCCGGTTCGGCAGACCCCGGCCCCCGGGGAGGGACTGAAGGGTCTTGCGGCCCATAATGACCGCATGGCCGGTGGTGAGGGCCTTGAACCGCTGCAGATCGGCGGAAATGCGGAACAGCAGATGGCCGCCTTTGCCGATGCCCCAGCTTTGGCTCACGGCTACGATAGCCTGCATAGGCGCGCCCCCTTAAATGGCCACGGGGATCTTGTCCTCAAAGGGCTGGGGGGCGTACCCCTCCAGTGAGAAGCTGTCCCGGGTGAACTGATAGAAGTCCGTGACGGTGGGATCCATAATGAATTTCGGCGCCGGGCGGGCTTCCTTTTCCAGCATCTTTTCGATGATGGGCACATGACGGTCGTAGATATGTGCGTCGGCAATGACGTGGACCAGCTCTCCGGCCTCCAGCCCCGACACCTGGGCCATCATGTGGACCAGCACCGCGTACTGCACCACGTTCCAGTTGTTGGCGGCCAGCATGTCCTGGCTGCGCTGGTTCAAAATGGCGTTGAGGGTATGGCCCGACACGTTGAAGGTCATGGAGTAGGCGCAGGGGTAGAGGGCCATCTCATGCAGGTCCTGGAAATTGTAAATATTCGTGAGGATGCGGCGGCTGGCGGGGTTGTGCTTCAGGTCGTAGAGCACCCGGTCCACCTGGTCCATGTCCCCCTCGGGGTAGTGGTGCTTCACCGCCAGCTGGTAGCCGTAGGCCTTGCCGATGGAGCCGGTCTCGTCGGCCCAGCTGTCCCAGATGTGGCCCCGGAGGTCGTGGATGTTGTTGGACTTCTGCTGCCAGATCCACAGGAGCTCATCGATGCAGGTTTTGAAGTAGGTGCGGCGCAGGGTCAGGATGGGAAACTCCTCTTTTAAGTTATAGCGGTTGACGATGCCGAACTTTTTCACCGTGTGGGCGGGGGCGCCGTCCTCCCAGTGGGGACGCACCGCAAGGTCCGTGTCCCAAACGCCGTTTTCCAGTATATCCCGGCAGTTTGCCCGGAAGATCTCGTCCGCGCGGCTCATAGGCGGGACCTCCTTTTTATCTCTGTTTTTCCAGCTCCGCCAGGACGCGCTTGGCGATGGCGGGGTCGGATTCGTAGTAGACGTATTCGCCGTTTACCCGCTGGGTATCCTCGGAACCCTTGCCGCCCAGGACCACCACGGAGCCCACAGGGGCCTCCCGCAGGGCACGCTCCACGGCGATGGTGCGGTCCGGCTCGATGATGACCTGGGCCTTACCGTCGGCGGCGGCGTGGGCCAGGCGGGTGTCGATGTCACGGGGATCCTCCAGGTCCGGGTCGTCGGCGGAGAAGAACACCCGGTCGGCATACCTGCCGCAGGCCTCGCCCACGCCCTGGATCCGGGCGGGGGAGCGCTGGCCGGCTACGCCGATGACCACGGTGACGAATTTATCGGGATAGTCTTTCTTCAGGGCCTTCAGCACCGCCTGGCAGCTGATGCCGTTGTGCATATAGTTGATGAAGACTTTCAGGCCCGCACCCTCCATCACGTCTGCCCGGCCGGGCACCACCAGGTGCTCCAGCGCGGCGGAGATGACGGCGGGGTCGCCGCCCATTTCCCGGCCCACGGCGATGGCGGCCAGGGCATTTTCGATGTTGAACAGGCCGTCCATGGCGATCTTATAGGTGTCCTGGCGGCCGGTGGCCTTCTCCGTGACGGTGAAGGCGTAGCCCCGGGGGAGCTTTTGGACGTGGGAGGCAGCATAGTCGCAGTCGCCGTCCTCCGCCATGCCTACCACGATGGTGCGCTTGGCCTTTTGGGCGGCGGCGAGGACATGGTCAAAATAGTCCGTGCTGCGGACGATGATGGCGGTGTCGGAATTCTCCAGCAGGGCCTCCTTGCATCTGAGATAGTCCTCCATGGTGGGATGCTCGTGGGGGGAGATGTGGTCGGGGCCGATGTTGAGGAAGATGCCGTACTGGAAGTGCTGGCCGTAGGTCCGGTGGACCTGGTAGGCCTGGCTGCTGATCTCCGCCGTGACGATGGGCAGATGATGATCCCGGGCCTCGGCAAAGAGCTGCTGCATCTCCAGGGACTCCGGCGTGGTGAGATGGGTGGGGATCACTTCGCCGCCCATGGCATGCTCCATACCGGAGAGAAGACCGGTCTGGCGGCCGGCCACGGCGTCCATGACCGCATGGGTCATATAGGTGGTGGTGGTTTTGCCCTTGGTGCCGGTGATGCCCACCAGGGTGAAGGCATCGGAGGGCCGGTCATAGAACCACTGGGCCGCCAGGCTCTGGGCCTTGCGCACATCGCTGACGATGAGGGCGGGGAGAGGGCAGCCCGGCTGCTGTTCCTCGGCCATATAGCACACGGCGCCGGCCTCCCGGGCTTTGAGAAGGTACTCGGGTTTGAAGCCGTAGCCCTTGCAGATAAACAGGTCACCGGGGGTAACTGTGCGGGAGTCATTGCTGAGACCCAGGAGCTCCACATCCCGGCCGGTGCCGGAACGCAGAAGGCCGGCGGCGTGGAGAACGGACTCCAAAGAATTGGTGTGCTTCATAAAAGGAACCTCCTTTTTCATACGGGACTGTCAGGCAAACTTGATCTTCCAGTCCGTGAGATTGTAAAACGGGTCGGTGAGTGAGGGGGTCAGCCCCTGGATCACACCGGAGGTGGTGAGGACGGAGCTGCGCTCAAAGCAGATGGGCGCAAAGGGCATCTGCGCCTGGAATGCCTCATACAGCCTGGCGGCCGCGGCGGCATGATCGGCCCCCTGGGCCGTGCGCTCGGCTGTGAGAAGGGCGGTGAGGTCGGCGTTTATATAGCGGCCATAGTTGCACGAGCCGGTGAGAAGCTCCGTCAGGTCCCAGTCGGCGGTCATTTTATACTCGCCGTAGTACAGGTCGAAATTCCCGCTTTGCAGCCGGGAGATAAACTCGCTCCAGGGCACGGCGGCGATGGACACCTGCAGCGCTGAGGTGCTCAGGGCGGCGGCGATCTTGGCAGCGGCGTCCCGCTTATGGGCGCTCTCGGAGTTCACCAGCAGGGTGACGGACACGGGGGAGGCATCGGAGCCGTAGCCCGCGGCGGCAATGGCCGTGTTGAAATCATCGGGGGAGTAGGCCTGGGACTGCTTGTCCGGATAGAGGGCGGAGGAGGGGTGAACGGGGTACTCCGCCGCCGTGCCGTGGCCCATGAGGAAGGAGCTGACGCAGCCGGCGCGGTCAATGCCCTGGCTGACGGCCCGGCGCAGCTCGGCATTATTAAAGGGCGCGCGGGAGGTATTAAAGCCCAGATAGTGCAGCACGGTGGTGTCGGCATCCGTAAAGTCGCCGGAGGACACGGCCCCGGTGGAGGCGGTGTCGGACAGGTCACAGTGCAGCAGCTGCACCTCCCGGGCGTAGAAGGCATAGGAAACGGTATCGCTGTTTTTGCAGGTGTAGAGGTCGATGCGGTCCATGGGGAGGGACTTCTGCTGCCACCAGCTCCGGTTGGCCGTGAGATAAGCCCCCTCCGTTCCGGCGGCGGCTACATAGGCGTAGCGGCCGGTGCCCAGGGGCACGAGATCGGTCTCCGTGCCCGATTTGACAATGGGAATATCCAAAAGGGAGATGAAGGAGGAATTGGGCCGGGTGAGGCGGATGGTAAGGGTCTGTGCCCCGTCTGCTCGGATGGAGGCCACCTGGCTGAGGCGGCCGCTGTAGCGGGCGGAGGTCTGGGCCCGGCGCAGGGTGGCTGCGGCGTCCGCGGCGGTGAAGGCGGAACCATCGGTAAAGGTGACGCCGCTGCGCAGCTGGATGGTCCAGGTATAGCTGGCGGCATCATAGATCCAAGACTGGGCCAGGACGGCCTGGGGCTGCATTTCCAGGTCCAGCTGCACCAGGCCCTCATAGAGCAGGCAGCCGATGTCCTGCTGGGTGCCGTCACCGCAGGTGACGGGGTCCAGGGTCAGGCCCTGGAGATAGGGCAGGGCAAAGGAGGTGATGGAGATGTCCTTGTCCTTATTCTTCTGCTGATAGTAGTCTGCCAGCTCGTTGTAGATCTGATCGGAATCGGCATCGGCGGCGGTGCCGCTGCAGCCCAGCAGGGACAGCAGCATTCCCAGGGCCAGAAGCAGGCAGAGCAGGCGCTTTTTTCTCATGTGGGTTCCTCCAGTGCCAGTAGGGCGATCTGCGCGCCCCGAGCACTGCCCACTTTCCGATGGGACCAGTACAGGTCCTGGCGGCAGGCGGTGCAGTGGGGGCAGATGTCAATGCTTGTGACGCCCAGGCTTTTCAGCCAATGGGCGTTGATCCCCTTGAGGTCGATGTGCCATTTTTCGCCCCGGCGGGTCATATAGGCATCGGCCGCCGGGCCCAGGGCATCGTGCATGGCGGCGGGGACGTCATCGTCCGTTTCAAAGCAGCACGGCCCGATGGACGGGCCCAGGGCGCAGAGCAGGTTCGCCGGCTCCGTGCCGAAAGCATCGTGCATTTTCAGGACGGTTTTGGCTGCGATGCCGGCCGCCACCCCGCGCCAGCCGGCGTGAACGGCGCCGATGGCCCGGCGCACCGGGTCAAAGAGCAGGATGGTGCCGCAGTCGGCGGAGAAGACCACCAGGGAAAGGCCCGGCCGGTCGGTAATAAGGGCGTCCACGTCCGTGTAGTCCCGGGGGCGGAGGAGACCCTTGCCGGCGTCCGCGTCCGTGACCAGGCGGATGTTCTCCGAATGGGTCTGCTGGGAGAAAACGGTGCTCTCCGGCGCCACGCCCACGGCGGCGCAGAAGCGGCGGTAATTCTCCCGGACGTTTTCCGCCCTGTCGCCCCGGCTGATGCCCAGGTTCAGGCTGTCCCACGGGGCGGGACTGACGCCGCCCAGCCGGGTGGAGAAGCCGTGGCGCACGGGCTGACCGTCCAGCAGGGAGCTGGACAGCCACAGCAGACCGTTATTGGTGTGGGTGGAAAAAGACATGGTTGGACTCCTTAAAAGAGAGGGGACGGGAATTACGGATCGCCGAACCGGTGATGTTTTTGCAAGGGGGGCGGTGTGCGGCGGGACACATGGGTCCCGCCCTACAGGTTTACTCTTTATTGGGGGGACGGGCGGGGTAGAACCCCGCCCCTACGGAATCACAAGGGGTGCATACAAACGGGGCATCGGGACGCCGCCCCCTACGGATACGGTGGTCCCATGCAAGGGTATTACGGATTGCCACACCGGTGACATCGGTCACCGGTTCGCAATGACAGGGTATAGGCGGGATGGAATGGTTTACGCGTTTCCGTCGCCGCGGCCGGCAGTCGGCTGGCACGACGGTGTTACCCCGGCGGCTCGGTAGGGCTTTTCGAGTTAGGAAAAGAATCAGGCGTTTCGGCCGCAGCAGTTTTTGTATTTTTTGCCGGAGCCGCAAGGGCAGGGGTCGTTGCGGCCGATCTTCTGCACCCGGCGGGGCTGCTTTTTCACGGTGCCGTCGCCGCCGACGCTCTCGCCGGTGGCCTTGGCCACCCGCTCGCGCTTGATCTCCTCGTCCTTCTTCAGTCGCACGGAGTAGAGCCGACGCACCGTCTCGGACTGGATGCCCGAGATCATCTCCTCGAACATATCCAGGGATTCCTTCTTATAGGCGATGATGGGGTCGGTCTGGGCATAGGCACGCAGGCGGATGCCCTGGCGCAGGTCGGTCATGGCATCGATGTGATCCATCCAGTATTCGTCTACCACCCGCAGCAGGACCACCCGCTCCACCTCGCGCATGACGGGGGAGGTGAATTCCTGCTCCTTCTGCTCGTAATAGGCGGCGGCAGCGGCGGTGAAGGCATCGGTCACGTCCTCGGCGGTCTTTTCCTTCAGCTCCTCGTCGGTAAAGCGGACGGTGAACTTGGGGAAGTACAGCCCCTCCACCTGGCGCAGCAGCTCCCGGCACTGGGCGGCGTCAATATGGCTCTCCCCGGCGAAATACTCCGCCACCAGGTGGGAGATGGAGGTGTTCATCATGTTCATGATGATGTTCTTCACGTCCATGCCGTCCAGCACCTGCTTGCGCTGGCTATAGATGATCTCCCGCTGCTTGTTCATGACGTCGTCGTACTCCAGCACGGATTTACGGGCCTGGAAGTTCCGGGACTCCACGGTGGTCTGGGCCTGCTCGATGGCGCGGGTGAGGATCTTCTGCTCGATGGGGGTGTCCTCGTCGATGTTCAGCCGCTCCATCATGTTGGTGACCCGCTCACCGCCGAACAGGCGCATGAGGTCATCCTCCAGGGAGATATAGAAGCGGGTCTCGCCGGGGTCGCCCTGACGGCCGGCACGGCCGCGGAGCTGATTGTCGATACGGCGGGAGTCGTGGCGCTCGGTGCCGATGATGAACAGGCCGCCGGCCTGGCGCACCCGTTCGGCCTCGCCGGCGATCTCCTCCTTGTGCTGGCGGAGCTTCTCGGCAAAGAGCTGGCGGGCGCCCAGGATCTCCTCGTTATCGGTCTCGGCGTAGCCGGTGGCCTCGGCGATGAGCTCATCGGACATGCCGGCCTTGCGCAGGTCGGTCTTGGCCAGGTACTCGGCGTTGCCGCCCAGCATGATATCCGTACCACGGCCGGCCATATTGGTGGCCACGGTGACGGCACCGAACTTGCCGGCCTGGGCCACGATCTCGGCTTCCTTCTCGTGGTTCTTGGCGTTGAGCAGGTTATGCTTGATGCCCTCCCGGGTCAGGAGCTTGCCCAGCAACTCGTTTTTCTCGATGGAAACGGTACCCACCAGCACGGGCTGGCCCTTTTCATGGCACTCCTTGATTTGCCGGATCACGGCCCGATACTTGCCGTTTTCGGTCTTATACACCGCGTCCTCGTTGTCGATACGGATGACGGGACGGTTGGTGGGGATCTCCACAATGTCCAGCTTGTAGATGGTGGAGAATTCCTCCTCCTCCGTCAGGGCCGTACCGGTCATACCGGAGAGCTTGCTGTACAGGCGGAAATAGTTCTGGAAGGTGATGGTGGCCAGGGTCTTGCTCTCCCGCTGGACGGACACATGCTCCTTGGCCTCGATGGCCTGGTGCAGGCCCTCAGAGTACCGGCGGCCGAACATCAGACGACCTGTGAACTCGTCCACGATGATAATTTCGCCGTCCTTGACCACATAGTCCACGTCCCGCTTCATGGTGCCGTGGGCCTTGATGGCCTGGTTGATGTGGTGGGCGATGGTGCTGTTTTCAGGGTCAGACAGGTTCTCCAGGCTGAAGAACTCCTCGGCCTTGGCGATGCCCCGGGCGGTGAGGGTGGCGGTCTTGGCCTTTTCATCCACCACATAGTCCGCGTCGATGGTGGGGTCTTCCTCGGCCTTGTCGTCGGTCTCGGTGACCACATATTTCTTCAGGCGGGCGGCAAACTGCTCGGCCATGTCGTATAGCTGGGTGGACTTTTCGCCCATGCCGGAGATGATGAGGGGGGTGCGGGCTTCATCGATGAGGATGGAGTCCACCTCGTCCACAATGGCGAAGTGATGGCCCCGCTGGACCTGCTCACTGGCATAGATGGCCATGTTGTCGCGCAGGTAGTCAAAGCCCATCTCGTTGTTGGTGCCGTAGGTGATGTCGGCGGCGTAGGCGGCCTGGCGCTCGGCCTTGGTCATGTCGTGGATGATAAGGCCCACGGAAAGACCCAGGAAGCGGTGGACCTTGCCCATCCACTCGCTATCGCGCTTGGCCAAATAGTCGTTGACGGTGACGATGTGGACGCCCTCGCCGGTGAGGGCGTTGAGGTAGGCGGGGAGGGTGGCAACCAGGGTCTTACCTTCACCGGTCTTCATCTCGGCGATGCGGCCCTGGTGCAGCACGATGCCGCCGATGAGCTGCACCCGATAGGGGCGCAGGCCCAGGACGCGGTCCGCCGCCTCCCGGACGGCGGCAAAGGCCTCGGGCAGGATGTCGTCGGTGGTCTCGCCACTACGCAGGCGTTCCTTGAACTCGGCGGTCTTCGCCTGGAGCTGGGCGTCGGTGAGGGCTTTATACTCCTCCTCCAGCGCCTCGATCTTGTCGGCGATGGGATAGATTTTTTTCAGCTCGTGGTCACTGTATGTACCGAAAATCTTGGTCAGCAGGCCCATATCTAAAAACTTCCTTTCCATGCAGTAAGTGTTTGCAGATTGATACTAAAGTATACCACACTTTTTCTATATATGCAAATACTTCCGATGTGAGGAAACGGGCAAAAAAGAGCGCCAAAAGGGAGCGCTTTACACGCTCCCCTTTGACGTTGTGCGGGAAAGGATACCATAAAGCCGCCAGCGATGCCCAGGAGCGCTACGAGGGCTATGTCAAGCTGGCCAAGGAATAATAGGAGGAAAGAAAAATGGCACTGATGACCGCGAAAGAATACATCGACTCCCTGCGCAAGCTGAACACCCGGGTGTACATGTTCGGCGAAAAGATCGACAACTGGGTGGACCATCCCATGATCCGGCCCAGCATCAACTGCGTGGCCATGACCTACGCCCTGGCCCAGGACCCCCAGTATGAGGATCTCATGACCGCCACCTCCAGCCTCACGGGCCGGAAGATCAACCGCTTCACCCACCTGCACCAGTCCGCGGACGACCTGGTGAATAAGGTGAAGATGCAGCGGCTCCTGGGCCAGAAGACCGCGTCCTGCTTCCAGCGCTGCGTGGGCATGGACGCCTTCAACGCCGTCTATTCCTCCACCTACGAGGTGGACGAGAAGTACGGCACCCACTATCATGAGAACTTCAAGAAGTTCCTCATCATGGTCCAGGACAACGACCTCACCGTGGACGGCGCCATGACCGACCCCAAGGGCGACCGCTCCAAGGCGCCCCATGACCAGGCCGACCCGGACATGTTCGTCCATGTGGTGGAGCGCCGTGACGACGGCATCGTGGTCTGCGGCGCCAAGTGCCACCAGACCGGCTCCGTCAACAGCCACTGGCATATCTTCATGCCCACCATCGCCATGGGCGAGGCGGACAAGGACTACGCCGTGTGCTTCGCCTGCCCCACGGACGCCGAGGGCCTGTACATGATCTATGGCCGCCAGTCCTGCGACACCCGGAAGATGGAGGAGGGCTGCATCGACGTGGGCAACGCCAAGTTCGGCGGCCAGGAGGCCCTGGTGGTCCTGGACCACGTGTTCATCCCCAATGAGTATATCTTCCTCAACGGCGAGTATGACTTCGCCGGCACCATCGTGGAGCGCTTCGCCGGCTATCACCGGCAGAGCTACGGCGGCTGCAAGGTGGGCGTGGGCGACGTGGTCATCGGCGCTGCGGCCCTGGCGGCCGAGTATAACGGCGTGGAAAAGGCCAGCGCAGTGAAGGATAAGCTCATCGAGATGACCCATCTGAACGAGACCCTCTATTCCTGCGGCATCGCCTGCTCCTGCGAGGGCTGCCCCACCAAGGCGGGCAACTATCAGATCGACCTCCTGCTGGCCAACGTCTGCAAGCAGAACGTCACCCGCTTCCCCTATGAGATCGTGCGCCTGGCGGAGGACATCGCCGGCGGCCTCATGGTCACCATGCCCAGCGAGAAGGACTTCAGCTCCGACACCGTAGTGGGCCGCGAGGGCGAGACCATCGGCGACATCTGCAATAAGTACTTCGCCGCCCGGGAAGGCGTCAGCACCGAGGACCGCCAAAAGATCATGCGCTTCCTGGAGAACATGTGCCTGGGCGCGGCTGCTGTGGGCTACCGCACGGAGTCCATGCACGGCGCGGGCTCGCCCCAGGCCCAGCGCATCATGATCGCCCGCCAGGGCAACATCCAGGGCAAGAAAAAGCTGGCCAAGAACATCGCCGGCATTCAGGAGTGAAAACTTTCTCAAAAACAGACCTGTCTCCAAGAAAAATGCGCTCATAAATAAAACGAGGCCCAGGGGGCCTCGTTTTATTTTGCTGATATTCAGCCCACGGCATACCGGGCGAAGGTGTTGTTCACCAGTTCGTCAAAGGGCACCCAGTCGCTGCGGTCCAGCTCGCCGGCCTGCTCCATGACGGTCTCCAGGCGCTCCAGGGCCTGCTGCTCCATAATGGGGGTGGCGTTCCAGGCATCAATTTGCCGGTGCCGGGCGGTGACGGCCTCCAGCTCCTCCAGGCTCGTGTCCGGGAACTGGTCTACGATGGCCTCGGCTACCTCTCGGTCCGTGTGCTCGGCCACCCATTTTTGGGCCTTGGCAATGGCGTTTACGAACCGCTGAGCGGTGTCGGCGTTATTTTCCAGCCAGCTGAGGTTGGCAAAGTAGGCCGTATAGGGGATCTCGCCGCTCTCCTGGCCAATGGAGGTGAGCGCATAGCCCTGGCCGGCGGCCTCCACCTGGGTGGCGGTGGGCTCAAAGAGGGTCACATAGTCTCCCTGGCCGCCGGTAAAGGCCCCGGCCATCATGTTGAACTGCACGGAGGTGTCCACCGTCACGTCCACCCCGGGGGTCAGGCCGTTCTGCCGCAGGACATATTCCAGGGTCATCTCCGGCACACCGCCCTTGCGCCCGCCGATGACGGTTTTGCCCCGGAGATCCTCCCAGGAAAATTCACCATCGGAGCGGCCCACCAGGAATGAACCGTCCCGCTTGGTGAGCTGGGCGATGATCTGGGTGTGGTCGGCCTTGCCCTGGTTATACACATAGATGCTGGCCTCGGGCCCCGCCAGGCCGATGTCCGACTGGCCTGAGACCACGGCGGTCATGACCTTGTCGGCGCCGCCGCCATTGGTCAGCTCCACCTGCAGGCCCTCGTCCGCAAAGAACCCCTGGCTCATGGCCACATACTGGGGCGCGTAGAACACGGAGTGGGTGACCTCATTGAGCCGCACCACCGTGGTACTCCTTTGGCCGCAGGCGCACAGCCCCGGCAGGATCATCAGGGCAGCCAGCAAAAATGTCAGCAGTTTTTTCATAGTCCTTTCCCCCAAAAACGATTCAAAAATTTTTCCACCCACAGCACCAGCCGGTACATCACCACCGCCGCCGCTGCCAGGATCACGATGCTGGTCATGACCAGATCCATGTTGAACACCTGGGAGCCGTAGACGATGAGATACCCCAGCCCGGCCTGTGAGACTAGAAACTCACCCATGATAACGCCCACCCAGGAAAGCCCCACGTTCACCTTCAGGGTGGCAAACAGGGTGGGCGCGTTGGCCGGGAACACCAGCAGCCACAGGATCTGCCAGCGGCTGGCTCCCAGGGAGCGCATGAGGCGGATCTTCTCCCCGTCCGTGGAGAGAAAGCCCTGGTACATATTCAGGATGGTCACGATCAGCGAAATGGCCAGGGTCATGACGATGATGGCCCCCTGGCCGGCCCCCATCCACACGATGAAAATGGGCCCCAGAGCCGTTTTCGGCAGGGCGTTGAGCACCACCAGGTAGGGGTCCAGGATCCGGGCCAGCTTCCCCGACCACCACATGCAGATGGCCACCACCGTGCCCAGTGCGGTGCCGGAGAGGAAGCCGATGACCGTTTCACCGCAGGATACGCCGATGTGCCGCCACAGGTCGCCGCTGCGGCACAGATTCAAGAAGGTGGCGGCCATGCGGCTGGGGCAGCTGGTGAGGAAGCCGTCGGACAGGCCCAACCGGCAGCTCAGCTCCCACAGGGCCAGCAGGCCCAGCAGCAGAGCTGCCTGCCACAGATGCACCTGCCGCTTCTGCCGCCGGTTGGCCAGCAGATAGGCCTGCCGGGCCGGGGAAGGGGAGGCGTTATTCATGGTGATCCAGCTCCTTCCATATGGCCTGAAAATAGGTGTGAAATGCCTCGGTATCCCGGCGCTCCAGGGGCGACAGCCCCTGCAGGGCCGCCAGGTCGTGGACGCTTTTCACCACGGCGGGCCGGGCGCTGAGAACGAAAACGCGGTCGGAGAGGCTGATGGCCTCGGAGATGTCGTGGGTGACCAAAAGGGCGGTTTTTCCCTCCTGGCGGATGATGCGGCTGATGTCTGAGGACACCGAGAGCCGGGTTTGAAAGTCCAGGGCGGAAAACGGCTCATCCAGCAGCAGGATCTTCGGATTCGTGGCCATGGTGCGGATGAGGGCGCACCGCTGGCGCATGCCGCCGGAGAGCTGGGAGGGCCGCTTGCCGGCAAACTCCCACAGGCCGTAGCGCCGGAGCAGCGTGTCGGCATAGGCCAGGGCCTCAGGGGTGCGTCTTTTGGCCACGGTGAGCCCCAGGGTCACGTTGTCCCGGATGGTGCGCCAGGGGAACAGCTGATCCCGCTGGGGCATGAAGCCGACCTTCTCGGAGGGACCGCAGACAGGGGCGCCGTCCACCTCCACCGTGCCGGCGGTAAGGGACTCCAGCCCCGAGATCACCGACAGCAGCGTGGATTTGCCGCAGCCGGAGGGACCCACCACGCTGCAGAACTCCCCCGGGGCGATGTCCATGTCCACCCGCCGCAGAGCCTCCACCTCGCCGTCGGGCGCCTGATACACAAAGGACGCGCCGCGAAGATGAATCATTTGATCTGCCTCCTTTGCTGAGAGAAATGACTCTCCGTGGTCATACTATGCCGCCGGAAGGGGGAGGGTGCAGGAGGCGCGAACAGGCAGAGCGGCGAAAATATAAAAATAAAATAAAAAAGGAACCGCCGAAGCGGTTCCTTTTGAGGTATGTAGAGATGTGCGGCGTTATTGGCAGGCGGATTCCCGGGGCGCGGCAGCGGCGGGGGCGGCGTCCAGCTCCTTCACCCAGCAGCGGCGGCGCTTGTGCTGCTCCAGGGGGAAATTCTGCCACTGGGTCTGCACCTTTTCATTTTCCTCCAGCATGGGGCCGGTCTCGGCGTGGCGGATGCCCATTTTCTGGCAGCCCTGCATCACCTCGCTGAGGATGATGGCATTGACGCCCTTGCCCTGGAGGTCCGGCCGCACGGCGATGAGCAGCAGGTCGATGGTGTCGTTTTTCCGGAAGGCGTGGAGCACATGGGCCCAGCCCGTGGGAAACAGCCGGCCCCGGCTCTTTTTCAGCGCCTCGGCAATGCTGGGGGCGCTGACGCCGAAGGCTACCAGCTCATCCTGTTCGTTCATCACGAAGCAGGTGAGCTTGGGGTTGATGAGAGGGGCGAACTTCATGCTGTACTTTTTGATCTGCGCCGGGGTCAGCTCCACGGTGCCGTAGAGGGGGGCATAAGCCTCGTTCACCAGCTGAAAAAAGGGCTTCAGCAGGGGGAAATAGCCCAGCCGGGTGCGGACCTTGAGAATGTGCAGCTTCTGCCGCCGCTGCACATAGGCCGAGAGCTTGGCCCAGCGGGCCAGGGTCTTTTCATCGTCGGGAGCGGAAATGAGATTTTCCACCCAGTCCACGTCCTTCACATAGCCAAGAGCCGCCATGTGCTGCATATAATAGGGGTGGTTGTAATATGTAAAGAAGCAGCTGCGGCGGTCAAAACCCTCCACCAGCATGCCCTCCCGGTCCATATCCGTAAAGCCCAGGGGGCCGTGGACGGCGGTGCAGCCCAGCTCCCGGGCCCAGTTCTCCACCGTCTCAAACAGGGCGGAGGAGACCTCAAAGTCGTCAATAAAGTCCACCTGGGTGAAGCGCAGGCGGTTGGTGCCCCACTTCTCGTTGGATTTGTGGCTGAGTATGGCGCCGATGCGGCCCACGATCTCCTCCCCGCGCATGGCCAGCCAGCAGCGGGCCTCGCAGTAGGAGAAGGCGGGGTTTTTCTTCCGGTCCCAGTCCTCCATATCATCGCTGTAGGTGGCGGGGACGAACTGGGGCACATCTTTATATAACTGATTCGGGAAGTCCACAAACCGGCGAAGCTGCCGGTGGGTGGTCACTTCAACGATGGAAACCATGGGCAATATCCTCCTAATCTCAATCAAAGCCATTCTACCCTTGCCCGTGAAAAATAGCAAGGTTTTTTTTGCTAAAGGCCCGGAAAGGATAGAAAACGGAAAAAAGCGGAAAAAATATAAAAAAGGTCTTTCACTGGGACAAAAATTTTGGTATAATCCATGATAGATAATAATCTGTATTTAAAATAGATCTGTGAGAGGTTCACAAGGAGGCGCTACTATGATTAAGATCGGTATCATTGGCTGCGGCAAGATTGCCCAGACCCGGCACCTGCCGGAGTACGCTACCAACCCCGATGCCAAGCTGGTGGGCTATTACGACAAGATTGCCGAGCGCGCCGCTCAGATGGCGGAGAAATACGGCGGCAAGGTGTATGACTCCTATTACGATCTGATAAACGACCCGGAGATCGACGCGGTGTCCGTTTGCGTGGAGAACCGCAACCACGCCGAGATCACCAACGCCGCCCTCTACGCCGGCAAGCATGTGCTGGTGGAAAAGCCCATGGCCGTGACGCTGGCGGAGTGCGAGTCCATGGTGGCCGCCGCCGAGTTTAACGGCAAGCACCTGATGGTGGGCCACAATATGCGCTTTGACCCCGTGCATCGCCGGGCCAAGGAGCTGCTGGAGGCGGGCGTCATCGGCGACATCATCACCTTCCGCACCACCATCGGCAACGCCGGGCCCGAGGGGTGGTCCCCGGACCGGGACGCCTGGTTCTTCGATAAGGATAAGGCCGCTATGGGCGCGCTCAGCGACCTGGGCATCCACAAGCTGGATCTGCTGCAGTACCTCACCGGCCAGACGGTCATCGAGACCACCGCCAAGGTCATGACCCTGAATAAGCACGACGACCACGGCCATTTCATCGGCGTGGACGATAACGCCCTGTGCATCCTGCGCATGAATGGCGGCGCCGTGGGCACCATGGCCGCCAGCTGGACGGTGTACGGCAAGGAGTGCAACTCCACCTGCCTCTACGGCACCAAGGGCATCATGCTCATCTACAGCGATCCCGGCGCCCCCATCGTGGTGCGGGATATGAGCAACACCTCCACCTCCTACAGCTTCGAGCCCACCACCCGCTCCGGCGTTATCGACGAGTTTGTGGACGCCCTGGAGCATGACCGGGAGCCGGAGGTCAGCGGCAAGAAGGCGCTGACCATTATGAGCACCATCTTCGCCAGCATCAAGTCCTCGGAAATCAGCCGCACGGTGGCGGTGAACAGCTCGTTCGTATCCCATCTGTAAGAAATCGGCATTCTCAAAGGAGCGGCCTCGGCCGCTCCTTTTTTGCATTTTCCCGGAGGGGGTTTCTTTTTCGGCAGAAATCTGTTATAATCGGGTCAATTTGATAAACGAGGAGCTAATTCCATGAAGAAATATATTGCGATCCTGGCGGCCGCTCTGCTGCTGACATGCACGGCCTGCGGCAAAAAGCAGGAGCCGTCCGACACCCTGGACAGCCAAGGGCTGGTCACGGCCTCCACCCAGGAGATGATCTACAAAAACAGCAGCTACACCCTGCGCTTTACCAAAAATGAGGAGGGGGACTGGCAGTGGAAGGACGACACCACCCTGCCCCTGGACCAGTCGCTGATGCAGCAGCTGCTGGACCAGGTAAGCGCCCTGAACACCCTGACGCCCCTGGAAAATCCCGGCGACATCACCGCCTATGACCTGGACGCGCCGGACCGCACCCTGGAGGTCAAGAACGATGACGGCTCCGGCCTGTCCCTGCAGATCGGCACGGCGGCGGAGGAGGGCGGCGGCTATTACATGTGCCGGGACGGAGACACCAGCAAGATCTATGTGGTGCCCGATGCACTGGTGCAGCTTATGGACCGGAATATCTACGAGCTGGTGGAGATGCCCGTCCTGCCGGCCTTGACGGTGGACAAGCTCACCCATATTCAGGTGCAGGGCGGTGAGGTGGATGTCACCGTGGTGCGGGGTGAGGGCGACAGCTGGCTGTGCAATGGCGCGGACGTGTCCGACCGGATGGCGGCGCTGACGGCCCTGCTGGCCGATGGCATAAAGCTGGAGTCCTGCGTGGACTATAACCCCAGCTCCGGCGCGCTGCCCATCTGCGGATTGAAGTACCCGGCGGCTACGGTCACCGTCAACTATCTGACCGCTGCCGGCAGCGCCGACAGCTTCACGGTCTACATCGGCCTGGCGTATGAGGACGGCTATTTCGCCATGTACAACGACGTGCCCGCCATTTTCAAGGTGTCTGCGGCCACGGCTCAGACGCTGCTGGACCTGCTGACCCTGGGCGCATGATCCGAGAGGGTATATAAACAAAAACGCAAAACGGGAGGGCGGATGGGCCGCTCTCCCGTTTTTTTGGGGGCAGGGCAGCCAAAAGATTTTTCTTTTTAATTTTCCTTAAAGCCTGGCCTCTTACAATATAGCTATACGCCGGGGCTTGTCCCGGCGGGCATTTCGGTATACAATAAAGAAAAAATGAACGGGAGGCGGGAAAATGCGGATCCTGGTGGTGGAGGACGAGAAAAGACTGGCGCAGAATCTGCAGGAGCTGCTGCGCCGGGAGGGCTACACCGTGGACGTGAGCAACGACGGCGTCTCGGGGCTGGATAACGCCCTGTCGGGGATCTACGATCTGCTGGTGCTGGATGTAATGCTGCCGGGGCTGGACGGCTTTGCCCTGCTGCAGCGGCTGCGGGGCAGCGGCAGCCGCCTGCCGGTGCTGATGCTCACCGCCCGGGGCGAGCTGAGCGACCGGGTGCGGGGCCTGGACCAGGGGGCGGACTACTACCTGACCAAGCCCTTCCAGACGCCGGAGCTGCTGGCCTGCGTGCGGCTGCTGCTGCGGCGCAGCAACGGCGAGAGCGGCGGGGACGATTGCATACGCCGGGGCGACCTGGTGCTGGATCCGGGGACGTTTCAGGTGACCTGCGGCCAGCGCAGCGCACGGCTCAGCCGCAAGGAGTATGACCTGCTGGAGATGCTCATGCGCAACGGCGGGCAGATCCTGTCCAAGGAGCAGCTGCTGCTCAAGGCCTGGGGCTATGAGTCCAATGCCGAGGACAACAACGTGGAGGTGTACATCTCCTTCCTGCGGCGGAAGCTGGAGCTGGTGCGCTCTAACATGCGGATCCGCACGGTGCGCCTGGTGGGCTATTGCCTGGAGGAAAAGGAATGATCCGGAAATTACGGCTGAAGATCGTGGGCATCAGCTTGGTGACGGTGGCGGCGGTGCTGCTGAGCGCCCTGGTGATCCTGGCCCTGTCCACCCACAGCCAGATGGTGCGCAGCAGCGAGAGCCATCTCATCGCCGCTCTGGAGGGCAAGACCGACAAGAATGAGCTGCCCGGCAGCAGCGGCCAGCCTTGCTTTGTGGCGGAGATATTTACCGGCGGAACGATCCGTCTCTCCGGCAGCAGCTATTATAACCTGGAAAATCAGGACCTGGTGCTTAACATCGTGCGCGCGGCCCTGGAGGGGAAAAGCGACAGCGGCGTACTGAAGGACTATTCCCTGCGCTATATGCGCCGGGCGGGGGCCGTGTCGGTGCGTATCGCCTTTACCGACTGCTCCATGGAGCGGGCCACCATGCGCAGCCTGCTGCTGCGCAGCGGCCTGGTCACGCTGGCGGCCCTGCTGGTGCTGACGGGGCTGAGCTACTGGTTGGCGGGCTTTGCAGTGCGGCCGGTGCGGCGGGCCTGGCAGGAGCAGAAACAGTTTGTGTCCGATGCGTCCCACGAGCTGAAAACACCCCTGACGGTGATCCTATCCTCCACGGAGCTGGCGGCGGGGGAGCAGGATCCGGAGAAGACCCGGCAGTATGTGGAGGGCATCCGGGCCGAGTCCCTGCGGATGAAGGCCCTGGTGGAGGATATGCTGACCCTGGCCCGGACGGAAAGCGGAGCGAAGCAGACCATGGGCGCCGTGGACCTGTCGGACACGGTGCTGGAGAGCGCCCTGGCCTTTGAGCCGGTGGCCTTTGAAAGCGGCCGGGCGCTTACCTACGACATCCAGCCGGAGCTGGCGGTGCGGGGCAGCGCCGCCCAGCTGCGCCGCCTGGCAGACATTCTGCTGGACAACGCCGTGAAATACGCGGCGCCGGGGACAACCGTGGGCCTGCTGCTGCGCCGGGAGGGACGGAGCGCCCTCCTGCAGGTGGAAAACCGGGGAGAGACCATCCCCGCGGAGAAGCTGCCGCACCTGTTCGACCGGTTCTACCGGGCGGACGAATCCCGCACCGGCGGGGAGGGCTTCGGCCTGGGCTTGGCCATCGCCCAGAGCATTGTGCAGACCCATGGCGGCAGCATCGGCTGCACCAGTGCGGCGGGCGTGACGCGGTTTACCGTGACGCTGCCCCTGCTGAAAAATGATTCTGTGAAAAGAGGACAAGAGGAATGTTAGACCTGCTGATCCGGGGCGGTACCGTGGTGGACGGTACCGGCAGCGCCCCTTATGCCGCCGATGTGGCGGTGGAAAACGGAAAGATCGTGGAGGTGGGCGACCTGCCCGGGGCCCACGCCCGGCGGGTCATCAGCGCCGATGGGAAGCTGGTGACCCCGGGCTTTATCGACATCCATCGCCACGCGGACCTGGCGGCCTACCGGCCGGGCTTCGGCCAGCTGGAGCTGCGCCAGGGACTGACCACCATCGTAAACGGCAACTGCGGCCTGTCCGCCGCGCCTATGCGCCGGGCCAGACGGGCGGAGATCGCCGCCTACCTGCAGCCCATCTGCGGGGAGATGCCCAAGCAGGTGCCCACGGATTCCCTGGCGGACTATTTCGCCGGCCAGCCGGAGACACCGCTGCACACCGGTATGCTGGTGGGCGCGGGGGTGCTGCGGGCCAGCGCGGCGGGCTACGCCCTGGAGCACCTGGAGGACAAGCATTATAAGGCCATCCATCGGGCCATGGAGCAGGCCCTGGCCGACGGGGCATTGGGCGTTTCCCTGGGTCTGGGGTACGCCCCGGAGTGCTTTTACACCACCCAGGAGCTGATCCGGGCCCTGGAGCCCCTGGCGGGGCAGAACATCCCCGTGACGGTGCATATGCGCCAGGAGGGCGGCGGCGTGCTGGAGGCCCTGGCGGAGATGCTCACCGTGGCCCGGGCTCTGCGCATCCCGGTGCATATCAGTCACTTAAAGGCCATGGGCCGGGACAACTGGGGTGTGAAGATCCCCCAGGCGCTTTCCATGCTGGAGCAGGCCCGGCAGGAGGGCCTGGACGTGGGCTGCGACGTATATCCCTACACCGCCGGCTCCACCCAGCTCATCCACATCCTGCCCCCGGACTTTCTCACCGGCGGCATGGAGGCGGTGGTGCGGCGTCTGCAGGATAAAGGGGCCCGGCGGGAGCTGGCGGAGCGCATCCGTCGGGGCGACGGCTTTGACGATATCGCCCGGCTGGCCGGGTGGGACGGCATCCGCCTGACAAGCCTCCACTGCCCGGAGGACCATCCCTACCAGGGCAGGAGCATCGCGGAAATTGCGGCTATGTGGGGGCAGAATCCCCTGGACTGCTGCTGCGACCTGCTGGTGCGGGAGCACTGCGAGATCACCATGGTGGACTTTATGGCCTCCGAGGAGGACATTGTGACCATTCTCCAAAGCCCCCTTTCCAATGTCATCTCCGACTCCACCTACCCCACGGACGGGATGCTCCACCCCCGGGTCTACGGCACCTTCGTGCATCTTTTGGAGCATTTCGTAAAGGAGCGTGGTGTACTGACAGCGGAGCAGGCGGTGCATAAGATGACCCAAAAGCCGGCCCAGGTCCTGCACCTTTCCGGCAAGGGGGTCCTGGCCCCGGGCATGGACGCGGACATCAACGTCTTTGCCCTGGAAAAGCTGCATCAGCCCGGCACCTACGAAAACCCCTGCGTCCTGGCCCAGGGTATGGACTATGTGCTGGTGGACGGCGCCGTGGCCGTGGAAAAGGGCAAATACACCGGTGTGAAGGCCGGGCGCATCCTCAAACGGGCATAAATCGCTTTCAAACAAAAAGGCGGCACAGCCATCTGTGCCGCCTTTTTTCACATGTCAGTCGATCTTTGTGCCGCCCCACTCCACCACGGTGAAGCCCGTGCGCGCAGGCGCGGTGAGCTCCTGGGCGGGGAGCTTCACGAAGGAGTCGGAGGGCCGCCAGGCCATGAACACCCGGATCAGAGTGTCCGGCGCCGGGTCAATGTGCAGCTGCGCTGCCTGGGTGTAGGCATCCGCCTGGAAGGAAATGATGTTGTAGGGATTCTGCTCCATAAGGGGCAGCCAGTAGACGATGAACTCGTTGGCCTCCCGACGGGTGAGGCCCAGCTGTGCCAGGGCCTGCTCCAAAAAGGCCGCCGTGTCAGAGCCCTTTACGCAAAAGCCTCTTGCCATGTCCCACCGGGCATAGGTCTCGCCCTCCCAGTACAGGTAGTTGTAGGTCTGGCCGCGCTTGTCCGTCAGAGTGCCGTCGGGGGCGGCGGTGACGGTCCAGCCGTCCTGATAGGCGGGGTAGGTGCAGGTGAGCTCGCCGTCCAGGGTCAAATGCACGGACACCTGCGTCTCCGCCTCAGGATAGAGATAGATCACCGGCTTATAGTCCTCGTTGGGGTCCATCTGCCAGTCGCTGGGGGCCAGACTGATGAAATCGGCCTCCATCCGCTGGTTGTCCTGGTCGTAAAGGACGTTTTCGCAGGTGCAGGTCACCTGGTCACCCACGCACCACTCCGGGGGCAGCTCGCCGTTGAACTTGATCTCGTAGGGCATGGGGACCACGGGGTAGGCAAAGAAGCAGTCGGAGTAGATCCGGGAGATGATGACGGGATCGGCCATGTCGTCCACGGGTTGGGCGGCCTCCGGATCCAGCCAGGAACCGGTGTAGGCCCGATGGCGCAGATCTGTGGCCATCTCCCACCGGGTGGGCTGGAGCTGCGCGGGGGAGGTCTCCCGGATATTGCCGGTGTAGTAGATCTCCACATCGCTGCCCACCTGGGCACCGATGTCCTCCAGGGCGGCGGTATCCACCGAGATCGCGCTGCCAACGCTGGCCTCCATCTCGCCCTCCACCGGCTGCACCAGGGCGTGGCCGCCCTCCATTTCCAGAACGGTGGCTGTAAAGTGGTGGGGCGCATGGGCCTTCTCCCCGGCCCACAGCTCGTCGATGGATTTGAAATTGTTCGGCAGCCAATAGACCTTGGTGGCTTTATAAACGTCGGAACCGGTGTCGCGCTGCCACTTGACGATCTTATAGGTCAGGGCCGAGTAGGCCCGGGTGCCGCCGTCCTTGCAGGGGCTGCCGGGAATGGGGGCAAAGAGGATAATCAGCAGCAGCACGCCTGCCGCGATCCAGAGCCGGGTTTTCTTTTTCATAGGGAACCTCCTTTTTATGGATTGGCTGCGGCCACCGGGGCCAGGAGAGCGGAGAGCGCCGCGCTTTGCTCCCGGGTCAGGGCCATAGCACTGCCGGTGGTCACGTTGGTCAGGGTATCATCGGTCAGGCGGTATACCGTCTGGGGGCCGTTTGGGGCAAACAGGGTGATGGTGCGGCCCTCTGCTCCGGCGGAGTCGCTGCCATCGGGGAGCTCCGCGCCGGGGGAGTTATTCAGCGCCGCAAGGGCGTCGGTAATGGCGCAGATGCGTTCCTCGTCGGTGATGGATGTGACCTGACCCAACTCGGTGACATCGATGCGGCAGATGGCCGGGGGAGGGGACGCGGCGTCGTTCTTCGCCCCGGATCCGTCAGAGGTGTCTGCCGGCCCGGGCAGCACAAGCAGGCTGAAAGCCGTGATGCACAGAACCAGCGGCACGCAGACCATGACCGCGCGGATGGCCCGCCGGCGGGCCCGGATCCTTTTTTCGCTGCGGCGGAATACCTCCGCCTGACATTCCTGCAGGCTTCTCATAGCAGCTCCATCCCCTCCTCTCCTAAAATGCCTTGCAGCTCCCGTTTGGCCCGGTACAGCAGGTTATCCACCTGCTTGCTTTTTTTGCCCATGACCCGGGCGGCCTCGGCATAGGTCATCTCCTCGAAATAGACCAGCCGCACCGCCGCGGCCATATCCCGGGGCAGCTGCTCCAGGGCGGCGTTAATCCGGCGCTGGCGGTCGCCGGCCAGGGCCAGCTCCTCCAGGGCGGCGGAGTCGTCCGCCAGGCCGTGGGCCTCGGAGAGCTCCGTGAAGCGGAGGATCCTGCGACGGCGGAGATAGTCCAGGGCGCGGCTCCGGCCTACCATGTAGAGATAAGTTTTCAGACTCACCCGGAAGTTGTAGCGGTGCCGGTGCACCACCAGGTCGGAAAAGGCGTCGATGGCGATATCCTCCGCGGCGTGGGGATCATGCACAAAGCCGTTGATAAAGAAAACCAGCCCGCAAAACAGCTCCTGCATGATCTCCTCGAAGGCGCTCTCATCGCCGTCCAGAAAACGGCGGTAGCTGTTGGCAGCGGCGTCCATGTGCTTTCCTCCTTTGGCAAAAAAGGCCCACGCGGAAGCCTTTCATTTATTATACGTTCAAGGGGACCGCAGTTCCTTATCTTTTTTCATTGCAGTAAAGAACAGACTATAAGCCCTTTGTCGGAAAAACCCAAGGGGTTTTTTCGACAGTTTAAAAGAGGGAGAAACCACTGGGGCTTCTCCCTTTCTGAATTTATTTTTGCTTTTTGGGTAGGTTGGCCAGGGTCACAAAGACCAGAATGACCACTACGCCTACCGCCTGCAGAGGCGTGAAGGGATCCTTCAGCAGCAGCACACCGGCCAGCACCGATACCACCGTGCCGATATTCCCGATGAGGGATGCCTCGGAATTGGTGAGGGTGGCGTTGGCGAAGTTCAGCAGGCCGTAGGCGCCCACGGAGGACACTGCACCCAAGAAAAACACACTGCCCCAGAAGGGAGCTGACTGTATAGCCGGAAGGAATAGCTCTGCCATCTGCCCGTGCCCCTGGATCAGTGCCGCCGGGACAAAGACTACCATGCCCATGAGGAACATGACAAAGGTGACCTCCAGGGGGCTGAACTGCCGGGAGGCCCGGCGGCTGAGCACATAGTATCCCACATCGCATACCAAGGTCATCAGCAGGCACACAAAGCCCAGCAGGCTGATGCGGGTTTCGCCGCCGGTCTCCACCAGGGCCACGCCGCCCACGCAGGCCACAGCGCACAGGATCTGCAGCTTGGTGACGGATTCGTGGCTGATGAATACATCTGCCAAAATGCAGATTACCGGCACCACTGCCAGCACCGTGCCTGTGACGGCGGAGGAGGTATAGCGGATGCTGCTGTTTTCAAACACCAGGTATAAAACCGGCTGCACCAGGCCCAGCAGCAGCACACCGCCCAGGGGCTTGCCGCGGAGAGAAAAGGAAAACCACGCCTTGCCCCGGATGCGGCCCACCAGAGCGTTGGCCGCCACTACCAAGGACAGGGTGAGCACCGCCGCCGTGAATCGAAAGCACAGCAGCACCGTGGTGGGCGCGATGGACAGGGCAATGCTGGAGAACATAAAGCTGAAGCCGAAGATCACAAAGGCGACGCAGGCGGTGAACACAGCTACGGTATGCTTGCGGGAGGGAGACATATGGGCACAACCTTTCCGTGGGGTATTTATTGTCGGATGGCAGCAGCGGACATGCCGCTTCGGCTTTTTTCACCTGATAGAGCCGTGATTGTATCTTACCATGAAAAAAATGGGGCCGCAAGGAATTTTTCTGTGGTCCGGCACATAGAATAACAGGTATATAATCGGAGGGGGGATATACCGTGGAGGAAAAAGAACAGCGGGATGTGGATGACATGATCTATGTGGACGAGTGGCGGGAGAGTGAACGATAGGATAAGGCAGACCGGCCCGGGCCGGTCTGCCTTTGTCAATCGATGGTACGATGTATTATTCAATAGTGCCGCCGCCTAAAACCTGCTCCCCATCGTAGAGCACCACGGCCTGCCCGGCGGTGATGGCCCGCTGGGGCACATCAAACTCCACCCGGATGCGCCCATCCGGCAGGGGATGCACAGTGGCTGCCGCCTCCGTCTGACTATAGCGGGTTTTGGCGGTGACACGGAGGGGAGAGGCGGGCGTTTCGCCGCTGATCCAGTTTACCCGGTCCGCCGTAAGGACGGAGGTGAACAGCTCCTCGTTGTCTCCCAGAAGAATGGTGTTGTCCTGGACATTTTTCCGCAGGACATAAACGTGCTTTCCGGCGGAAACGCCCAGGCCCTTGCGCTGGCCGGTGGTGTAGCAGGGCAGCCCCTTGTGCCGGCCCAGCACATGACCCGCTCGGTCCACAAAATCACCGGGGATCATCTTTACGCCGCCGTACTCCTGCAAAAACCGCGTGTAATCTCCATCCGGCACAAAGCAGATGTCCTGACTGTCGGACTTGTCGGCGTTGATGAGGCCCGCCTGACGGGCGCTCCGGCGGATGGAGGGCTTGTCATATTCGCCCACGGGCAGCAGCAGGTGGGCCAGCTGGTGCTGACCCAGCTGGTAGAGGACGTAGCTCTGATCCTTGCTCCGGTCCCGGCCCCGGAGGAGATGGTATTTGCCGGCGGCTTCGTCAAACTCCACCCGGGCGTAGTGCCCGGTGGCCAGGTAATCGTATCCCAGCAGCAGCGCCCGCTCCAGCAGCGCGCCGAATTTCAGGCAGCGGTTGCAGTCGATGCAGGGATTGGGGGTGCGCCCGGCGCAGTATTCGGCCACGAAGTGGTCCATCACATCCCGGGCGAACCGCTCCGTCTCGTTGAAAACGTAGAATTTCATACCCAGGCCGTAGGCCACGCTCCTGGCATCGGCGGCATCGTCGGCGGAGCAGCAGGTGCCCTCCACCTCGCCGTTATACAGGCGCAGCATGGCGCCGTCGCAGCTGTAGCCCTGCTGGCGCAGCAGCAGAGCGGCGGCGGAGCTGTCCACCCCGCCGGACATGGCCACTAAAACTTTCTTTCCGTTCATCATGCGTATCAGTCCAGATATTTCTCCTTGTAGCCCTCATAGGGCAGTGCGTCCGAAAGCTCCATCATCACCGGCTGGAACCCGCCGGCGTAGTGGAAGGGTACGTCCTGTACCCGGTGTGTGCCGCAGCGCTCTGCGGGCAGGGAGACGGTGACGGTGGTGCCCTTGCCCGCCTCAGACTGCAGCAGCAGGTTGCCCCCCTGGCGCGCGGCAAAGCACCGGCACAGGCTCAGCCCCAGGCCCAGCCCGTGGGGCAGGGGGTCCATGCGTTCCGTGTGCAGGATGCGGTCGTACACCGTGTCCTGCAGGTCCGGATGGATGCCGCAGCCGGTGTCCGCCACCTGCAGCAGTGCCCGGTTTCCCTGCTGCAGCAGCGTTATGCGCACACGGCCCCCGGCGGGGGTGAATTTGGCAGCGTTGGACAGCAGGTTCCAGAAGATCCGGGCGGTGTATTCCCGATTGATGCCCGCCATCAGCTGCCGGGGGCGCAGGTCAGTCTCCAGCGTCAGGCCGCAGACAGCCAGGGGCTCCTGGGCCTGGCGGCACAGCTCATCAAAAAACGCTGTCAGGTCTGTGTCCTGCCGGGGCAGAGGCGTATCCTCCGCCAGCATAATGGCATCAGTGAGGTTGGTAACGGTGCGCAGCAGCCGGTAGTAGCTCTGGCGCAGGATGCAGGCGTCCGGGTCGTCCCCCCGGGTCAAGGCGGCGTGCATATTGCCTAAAGTGGTGCGGAATTGGGCGGCGATATTGGGCAGCACCTGGGTCAGGAGCTGCGCCTCTTGAGGTGAATGATCCATGCGGAATCTCCTTTCACCGATAGAATTTGCCGCGGGCGGGAATTTATCCCCACTGTTGACATCGACGAAAATAAAAAGATCAGTTCATGATTATATCAGAATAAAATCGAAAAGACAAGAAGAGTGCTAAAAAATACTGGTTAATAGGTGAAAAAAATAAATGTCGTAAAAAAGGGAAAACTATGAAAAATGTTATTGCATTTTTCAAGTGAAAGGGGTATAATACAGAATATACCATATGTTTGATATATTCCACCTGGAAGGAGAGCTTTCGAAATGAGTATTAAAGTTGCTATCAATGGTTTTGGCCGCATTGGCCGTATGGTGGTCCGCCGGGCCATTCATCACCCTGAAATCGAGATCGTGGGCATCAACGATCTGTGTCCGGCCGATTACCTGGCCTATATGCTGAAGTACGACACCATGCACGGCAAGTTTGACGGCGAGGTGAAGGCCGAGGGCAATAACATCATCATCAACGGCAAGAGCATTCCCGTCAGCGCTGAGCGCGATCCCCACAACCTGCCCTGGAAGGAGCTGGGCGCCGAGTACGTCATCGAGTCTACCGGCCTGTTCCTCACCAAGGAGAAGGCCCAGGGCCACATTGACGCCGGTGCCAAGCACGTGGTCATGTCCGCCCCGTCCAAGGATGACACCCCCATGTTCGTGGTGGGCGTGAACCAGGATAAGTACACCTCCGACATGAAGTTCGTCTCCAACGCCAGCTGCACCACCAACTGCCTGGCGCCCATTGCCAAGGTCCTCAATGACAGCTTCGGCATTGCCGACGGTCTGATGACCACCGTACACTCCACCACCGCCACCCAAAAGACCGTGGACGGCGTGTCTCTGAAGGATTGGCGTGGCGGCCGCGCCGCTTCCGGCAACATCATCCCCTCCTCCACCGGCGCTGCCAAGGCCGTGGGCAAGGTGATCCCGGAGCTGTCCGGCAAGCTCACCGGTATGAGCATGCGTGTGCCCACGCTGGACGTGTCCGTGGTGGACCTGACGGTGAACCTGAAGAAGGCCGCCACCTATGAGGAGATCTGCCAGGCTATGAAGACCGCCTCCGAGGGCGAGCTGAAGGGCGTTTTGGGCTATACCGAGGAGGCTGTGGTTTCCTCCGACTTCCTGGGCGACGCCCGCACCTCCATCTTCGATGCCAAGGCCGGCATCGCCCTGACGGATACCTTCGTCAAGGTCGTCAGCTGGTACGACAATGAGATGGGCTACTCCGATAAGCTCCTGTGCCTCATCGAGCACATGTATTCCGTGGATCACAAATAACATTTTGGCTGAACCGTTGTCGTAGTTTTCACACCCTACCGGCAGCCTGCGGAGGGCGGCTTGACCGCCCTCCTTTTCTATGATAAAATGACCTTTAACCTAAAGCGTTGAGCACCGGAAAGGACATCCCTATGCAGAACCATACCATTCTTACCAGCCGCCTGAGCATGGACAGCGACATTCCGCTGTATACGCAGCTGGTGGGCATTATCAAGCAGAATATTTCCTCCGGCGAACTGGGCGTGGGCGACCTGCTGCCGTCGGAAGCGGAGCTGTGCCGGGCCATGGGCATCAGCCGCAATACGGTGCGCCAGGCCATCGGCGAGCTGGAGGAGGAGGGACTGGTGGTCCGCAAGCGGGGCAAGGGCACCTTCGTGGCTGATCCCAACGCCCGGGGCAAGTGCGTGCGCTACTCCTTCACCACGGAGATCTCCTCCATGGGTAAGGTGCCCTCGTCCACCATGGTGGATTTCGGCATCATCGTCCCACCCCCGGAGATCAGCCGCAAAATGCAGCTCCAGGAGGGGACCACGGTATACTGCTTTACCCGCGTGCGCAATGTGGACGGGGAACCGCTGATCCTGGAGACCAGCTATTATCCCCAGTTCATCTATCCCAATCTCACCCGGGAGCTGGTGCAGACCCACAGCATATACAGCCTCCTCTACCATGTGGGCATCACCCCCGCCGCGGCGGAGGATACCTACGAGGCAGTGGTGCTGGACGAGGTGCGGGCCAATCTGCTCCATGTACCCCAGGGCAGCTGTGCATTTTATCACCAGCGCCGTACCAAGACCGAGGACGGCCGCATCTACGAGTATACCTGCAGCTATATCCGGGCCGACCGGGTGACCCTGGATGTACATATGCAGAAAAACAGCATGAGCTTCAACCGGACCGTCCGGTAAAAAATTTCAGCCGCTCCGCACACTGTGCGGGGCGGTTTTTTCCGCTTCGGGAGGAGCGCTTCCCGACGGCAAGGCATGCGCCCGCCTGCCCTGCAAACCGCTCCGTAGGGGCCGATGCCCACATCGGCCCGCCCGCAGAAATTTGCAAGCCATCCGTAGGGGCGGGGTTCTTACCCCGCCCGAGCCGGTCTTACACCGCGCCCTCCCGGCAGGGCACGCGGGCCCTGCCCTACAAAAATAACGGCTGTAGGGACCCATGTGTCCCGTCGCCCATTGCATTCCATGCAAACCCTGTCATTGCGAGATAGTGCGCACGCTGGTGCGGCGATCCGTACCCATCCGCCGCCCCGCCTCGCTCCGCACAGGGAGCTTTTCACACCCCGTCCGGGCACCGTTTTTTCGTCCGTGCGTGTAAATCCAGGCGTCCCTTTTTCGGAGCCAAAAATTGGATTTGCTCATTTGAAATGTATGGAATGTTAGGGTATGATTTTGGATTTTTTTATGCAGTTTTCATAAAAGGAAAGGGGATAACGGATTATTTTCGTCAATGATTTTTGGAAATTGCACAAGACAAACGCCGTTGCCATGATATAATGGATTCAGGAAGAATCGGCCCGTTTCCGGGGCTGAAGACTGAGGATAAAGAGAGGTTTTAGGATTATGGCAATTAAGATCGGCATCAATGGTTTCGGCCGCATCGGCCGCGTGCTTCTGCGGATCCTGATGAAGAGCCCGGAGAAGTTCGACGTGTGCGGCATCAACCTGCGCAAGGCGGACATCGACTACATGGTGTATCTGCTGAAGTATGACTCCGTGTTCCGCAACTTTGAGGGCACCGTGGAGAATCTGGACGGCAACCTGGTGGTCAACGGCCACAAGATCCGCGTGTTCAGCGAGAACGACGCCGCCATGATCCCCTGGAGCCAGTGCGGCGCGGAGTACATTCTGGAGTGCACCGGCGCCAATAATACCACCGAAAAGGCTTCCCGCCACTTCAAGGGCGGCGCCAAGCGGGTGCTGCTCACCGCTCCGGCCAAGGACGAGGCTACGCCTACCTTCGTCTACGGCATCAACAGCAAGCTCTACCGGCCGGATATGAAGGTGGTGTCCGCTGCCAGCTGCACCACCAACTGCCTGGCGCCCCTGGCCTATGTGATCCACGAGGTGTTCGGCATTGAGCAGAGCCTCATGTCCACCATCCACGCCTCCACCGCCAAGCAGAAGGCCGTGGACTCCCGGGGCGGCAGCGACTGGCGCACCGGCCGCTCTATCCTCAATAATATCATTCCCTCCACCACCGGCGCCGCCAAGGCTGTGGGCCGGGTCATCCCCTCTCTGAAGGGCAAGATGACGGGCATGTCCTTCCGGGTGCCCACCGCCGATGTGTCCGTGGTGGACCTGACCGCCAAGCTCGCCCGCCCCACCACCTATGCCGAGATCTGCTACGAGATCCGCCACGCCAGCGAGACCAATATGAAGGGCATCATCGGCTATACCAAGGATCAGCTGGTGTCCACGGACCTCATCGGCAATCCCTGCCCCAGCATTTTTGATGAGACCGCGGGCCTGATGCTGGACCACGATTTTGTCAAGCTCATTGCCTGGTACGACAATGAGTGGGGCTACAGCTGCCAGGTGGTGCGCATGCTGGACCATATGGCCACCATCGACGCGGAGGAGGAGGCCCGGGCCGCCGACGCCGCCAAAAAATAAGTTCTGCAGATTTTTTCATACCCCCCTTCAAGAGACGGGCTGCCTGTTTGCGCGGGCAGCCCGTCTCTTTTTCTGCGGATGTGCAATACCCGTAAAAACCGCCCGGAAGCCTTGCCGCCTGTTTAATTTTTGTAACGGTTTCGTAAACAGTACCCGCCGCCGCTTGAAAAAACTTTTGCGCCATGCTAAACTGCTTGCAATGATGTAATATGGGTCAATGTTTCTCAAAAAAGGAGTGGACCGGATGCCGAAATTCAGCGTAAAAAAGCCTCTCACCGTGTTTGTGGCGGTGCTGGCCATCTTGGTGCTGGGCGTAGTAGCCTACCTGAAGATGACGCCGGACCTGCTGCCCAACATGGATTTCCCCTATGTGGTCATCGTGACCACCGATATGGGTGCCAGCCCGGAAACGGTGGAGGCGGACGTCACCAAGCCCCTGGAGCAGTCCATGGCTACGCTGAATGAGATTAAACACATCACCTCCTCCAGCCAGAACAGTATGTCCATGGTGGTGCTGGAGTTTGAGCAGGGGGTGAACATGGATTCCACCGGCGTGGACATCCAGCAGAAGATCGCCGCTCTCCAGGGCGGCTGGGATGATTCCGTGGGTACGCCTTATGTGCTGAAAATCAACCCTGCCATGCTGCCGGTGGAGATTGCCGCCGTGTCCCGGGAGGGCATGGACGTTGCGGAGCTGTCGGAATTCGTGGAGAAGACCTTGGCCGGCAAGCTGGAGGGAATCACAGGGGTGGCCAGTGTGTCTGTCGGCGGCGTATTGCAGCGGCAGATGAATGTGATCCTCAGCCAGGAGAAGCTGGATGCCCTGTCTGCGAAGCTGGCCGCTGCGGTGAATGGACAGCTGGACGCCGCCCAGGCCCAGCTGGAGCAGACTCGCAGCCAGCTGCTGGAGGCCAAGTCCGCCATCCGCACGGCGGAGGAAAACGCCGTGACCCAGGCGGCTACCCGGGCACTGGAGTCCCTGCGGGACAGCCTTCGTCAGATGGATGCCCGAAAAACACAGCTGCAGGAAAAGCTGAACGAATTGCAGGCCGTCCTGCAGCGCAAGGCGGAATTGGACGCAAAAAAGGCGGTCTATGACGCCCGTATCGCCGCCGTCGAGAATGACCCGCTTTTGACCCAGGAGCAGAAAGAAGAACAGATTGCCGCCATCAAGGCCGAGAGTGGCTATATCCGCCTGGAGTCAGATCTGGCGGAGCTGGATCTGCGCCTGGCCGCTCTGGGCGCTGATTGGGACCGGCTGCAGGAGGAGATCGAAAAGACCGCCCAACAGCTGCGGGATCTGCAGGAGGAGATCCGGCGCTTTAAGGAGGATAACGGCGCCGTGGCAGATCTGGTGGAGAAAATCACCTCCGGCGTCATGACCGTGGCTGACGGCGCCCAGCAGATCGTCTCCGGAAATGTACAGATCGACACCGCCCTGACCCAGGTGGAATCAGGCCTTGCAACATTGGAGCAGAGCCGCTCCTCCGCCCTGGAGCGGACGAATCTGGATGGCGTCCTGCAGCTGAGCACCATCAGCGCGCTGCTGGCGGCGCAGAATTTCTCTATGCCGGCGGGCTATGTGGAGCAGGACGGCGTGCAGTACATGGTCTCCGTGGGAGATAGTATTTCTACCCGGGAGGAGCTGCAGCAGCTGGTGCTGTTCGACCTGGGCATGGAGGGGGTGGAGCCTATTCGGCTGGAGGACGTGGCGGAGGTTTTCGTCACGGATAACTCCGGAGAGATCTACGCCAAGCTCAATGGAGAAAACGGCGTCATCGTGATGTTCAATAAGCAGTCCACCTACGCCACGGCGGAGGTGTCGGAGAATATTGCCGCCCGGTTCCAGGAGCTGAAGCAGGAGTATAACGGCCTGGAGTTCACACCCCTTATGGACCAGGGGGACTATATCCGCATCATCATTGACTCTATCTTATCCAGCCTGGCCTGGGGTGCGCTGTTTGCCATACTGATCCTGTACCTGTTCTTAAAGGACCTGCGCCCCACGGTCATCACTCTGGTGTCTATCCCCATCAGCGTTATTTTCGCAGTGGTGCTTATGTATTTCTGCGGCGTGACCATTAACATGATTTCCCTGTCGGGCCTGGCCGTGGCGGTGGGCATGCTGGTGGATAACTCCGTGGTGGTCATTGAGAATATTTATCGCCTGCGCGCCAAGGGGGCCAACGTTCGCCAGGCGGCGGTGGCCGGCGCAGGTCAGGTGCTGGGGGCCATTACTGCCTCCACCTTGACCACCGTGTGCGTGTTCCTGCCCATCGTGTTTGTGGAGGGCATCACCAAGCAGCTGTTCACGGACCTGGCTCTGACCATGACCTTCTCGCTTCTGGCCAGCCTGATCATTGCCCTGACCCTGGTGCCGGCCATGGCGGCAGGGATGCTGAAAAAGCAGAAGCCCATCAAGCCCGGCCTGCTGGATAAGATCTATCCCGGCTACCGCAGGGCCGTGTCCTGGTCCCTGGGGCACAAGGCCGTGGTGCTGGGGGCGGCGGTGGTGCTGCTGGTGGGCTCTGCGCTGCTGACGCTGCAGCGGGGCTTCGTGTTCATGCCGAAGATCGACCTGAACACCGTCAGCGTCACCGTCACCATGCCCGAGGGCTGCAGCTATGAAAAGGCGGCGGAGCTGGCGGACGAGGTGACCCGCCGGGCCATGACCGTTGAAAACGTGCAGACCGTGGGCGCGGCCATGTCCTCCGGCATGGGCATGTCCATGTCGGGCATGGACGGCAGCACCGGCGCGTATGACGTTACCGCCTATGTCATCGTCCCCGAGGGGGAGAGCGGCGACGCCGCCGGCAGGCGGATCGTGGAGCTGTGCCGGGATATGGAGTGCGAGGTGTCCTACGCCGGCGCGGCGGACAATATGACCCAGATGATGACCGGCAGCGGCATTTCCCTGCGGGTCTACGGCGAGAATATGGAGGACCTGCAGGCGGCGGCCAAAACCGTGGGGGAGGCCATCGGCTCCGTGGAGGGCGTGCAGACCGTGTCCGACGGCCTGAACGACGCAGCGCCCGCCGTCCACCTGACGGTGGACCGGGCCAAGGCCATGGAGCACGGCATGACCGTGGCGCAGGTGTATATGCAGGTGGCTTCGGCTCTGTCCACCTCCGCCAGCGGCTCGGATATGACCCTGGACGGCCAGGATATGGGTGTCACCATCGCCCTGCCGGAGGAGCGGACGGTGGATCTGGATCATCTGCTGGACCTGGAGATAACCCCCGATTCCTCCATGGGCAGCGCCATGAGTTCCATGAGCGGCGCAGCAGGCAGCGCTATGAGCAGCTCCATGACCGGTTCCGCCTCCGCCCTGGGGAGCGCGTCCTCCGGCAGCTCCGGTGAGAGCTTCCGCCTGGGGGAGATAGCCACCATGGAGCGCACCGTAAGCCTCAATACCATCAACCGCCAGGAGCAGCGCCGCTGCATCAACGTGACGGCCCAGGTGGACGAGGATCATAACGTGACCAAGGTGTCCGCTGAGGCCATCCGGGCGGTGGAGGGGCTCACCCTGCCCGCGGGAGTGACCGCGGAGTTCAGCGGCGAAAACGAGACCATCATGGACGCCATGCAGCAGCTGCTGCTGATGCTGGTGTTGGGCATCCTGCTGGTGTACCTGGTGATGGTGGCCCAGTTCCAGTCCCTGAAGTCGCCGTTCATCGTCATGTTCACCATCCCCCTGGCCTTCACCGGCGGCTTTATCATCCTGCTGGTGAGCGGAGTGGAGCTGAGCGTGGTGTCCCTTATCGGCTTTGTGATGCTGGTGGGCGTCATCGTCAACAACGGCATCGTGCTGGTGGACTATATCAACCAGCTGCGCCTGGAGGGCATGGCCCGGCGGGAGGCCATCATCGAGGCCGGCGTCACCCGCCTGCGGCCCATCCTCATGACGTCCATTACGACGATTTTGGGCCTGCTGGTCATGGCCTTCGGCGGGGACGCGGGCACGGCGCTGATGCAGCCCATGGCCCTGGTGTGCATCGGCGGCCTGGCGTATGCCACCCTCATGACCCTGCTGGTGGTGCCCTGCATGTACGATATCATCAGCCGTAAGGAACTGCGCAAGGTCACCGAGAGTGACCTGACCTATAGCGAGGGCGCCAATGCCGAGGCGGCGGAAGCCGTGGAGGCCCTGGCCCCCCAAACCCGGGAACCCTCCGGCCCCACAGACGAATCCAAGGCGCCGTAATCATAACAGGGCCTCTTGGTCGCCTCAATGTCTCTGCCGTTCTCGTCCATGATGGCGTCAATGATCTCCTTGGGCAGGGGCTGTTCGCCCACTTTGAAATTCTGCAGAAAATCGCGTTTCATATGTGTCTCCTGCCGCTACGCTTTGATGTCGGGGGTCGCGTCCCCTGCGGTGCCCGTTTTGTACGCCCCGGGCGCGGGCAAAAATGGGTATGAAAAAAGCAGCCCTTCGGCTGCTTCTATCATTGAGTTATGGCATAAGGCCACCACCCCAAAAGGTGGTAACTTAATTGCAGAAAGAGCCGCATTTCTGCAGCTCTTTCTCTCAAATTGGTTCTTTGGCAGGCGTGGCGTTCCCCTGCATCTCTCGGGTTGCCCCTGTCAGTACCATCGGCGTGTGGATGCCACGAAATTGTCCACCTCAAAGAACCGCTCTATCTTACTGATAGTATAGCCGCTTTATTCGGATTTGTAAAGGATTTTTTTTGTGCGCAAATAACGCCGATATCGCTTTTCCTCAACTTTCAGGAATGTAATCACCGAATTTTTATACCCGGGTGCATCTCCTTCAACGGCAAGCCGCACAATCAGCTGAAAACGTTCGCCATCTTCTAGAAACTCTTTGAGCAAAAAAGCCGTATTGGGCTTGTTTGCTTCCAAAATATAATCCGGGTTTTCCACGATTCTTGTTATGTACTGCGCATATCGTTCAAAGTCGTTAGGATGACGGTCTTTGATATGCTGTATCCGCTCGTCGGTAATGATTACCTCGTCTGTCCGAATTTTATCGGTTACTACGCGATATTTTTCGATATCAAGATTCCCGACTTTCCGCACACGTTCGCCATCATTTATCGGTTCGTTTACCACCACCGCAGCACGGCCCTGTGCAAATTCAACAGGCTTTTTCGCCGCTCGCGCCGCTTTATCCGCCGCCCCGGCCTGCTGCCATCCAAAGCCGACAGCCTCCGCGCGTTCCGTCTGCGTCCGCAGCCCGGCAGCCCTGGAAAACCTCGCGTACTCCTGCCGCATCAGCTGCAATCTGATCTGATCGGCCTGCAGTTTATCCGATTCCCCGAGAGGTTCGTCACAGCCCCCTGCCCGGCAGAAATCACCGTGCAGGGGGCTCTTTTTATCCCGGGGACTGCTCCTTGCTTATTGCTATTTCATAGGGGCCGATGTGAGCATCGGCCTGCCGATTCCGTGCTGCACCCCTGGCAAAAAGCTGTAGGGGCGGACGCCCCTGTCCGCCCCGCACTTGACGAACTCTAAAATATTATGGTAAACTCTTTCCGCAAGGCCACGGCCAACTATTACAGCGATAGGAAGAAGGGTTTTAAGCAGAAGACAGGGAGGTAAAAGTATGATTCAAGCAGTGATTTATAGCGGCATAGGCGCGCTCCTTTCGTGGACCGATTCGCCAGCCCTGCAATTCATCGTCATAATGGAAGTCGCCTTGATGGTGCTGGGTGTCCTGCTGGGCCTTTTTGCCAGGCCGAAACGCTGGCTGACCATAGCCCTGGTGTCCCTGGCGGTCCTTGGTCTGCTGGTGGTTTTGAAAAGTGCCATTTTCGGACTGAGCAGCGATGCATATGTCGCCTTTCCCTTCATAGGAGAAGCGGTTTGCGTCGGCGCAGTCGTCGCGCTGATCGTTTTCGCCATAAAGCGCACCCGAGCATAAAATATAAAAATCAGAAAAACTGCACGGCCCCCGGCCGTGC
>CABMQL010000014.1 GCA_902388735.1 uncultured Eubacteriales bacterium
GTTGACCTTGATGCCCCAGGGGTCCGTGGCCTCGTCCAGAATGGAGCGCATCTTGGCGTTGATGGTGTCGCGGCTGGTGAGGCTCTGATCCAGCTCCATCTCACCGATGATGTTGCGCAGGGTAGTGGCGGTGAGGTTCTCAATGGCGCTCATGGGGTACTCCACGCCGTAGGTGTAGAGCTTGGGGTCGGTGATCTGGAAATAGATGACGGTGTCGATCTGCATGGTGACGTTATCCTTGGTGATGACGGGCTGGGGATCAAAATCCGCCACCTGCTCCTTCAGGCTCACCTTTTTGACTACGCGCTCGATGAACGGCACCTTCAGGTGTAGGCCCACGCCCCACACGGAGTGGAAGGCGCCCAGCCGCTCCACCACATAGGCCTTGGACTGCTGCACAATGTGGATATTGCTGACGATGAGGATCAAAATCAGCACCACCAGGATCGCCAGGGCGATGGTTCCTACGTTAAAATCCATACTTCTTTTCCTCCTTGTTTATATGTATTTATTTTGTGTGCGCTTGTTTCGATTATAACCGCTCCACGAACAGCTTCACACCCTCCATGCGCACGGCGCGCACCAGGGTGCCCTCCGGCAGGGTCTCGCCGGACTCGCTGCGGGCCGACCAGGTCTTCCCGTCCACATACACCGCCCCGGAGGGCACAGTGTTGTCGATGGTCTCCGTGACCCGGGCCTCCTTGCCCAGGACGGCGTCGGCATTGGTGGGAACGATGCTCTTGTCCATCATCTTGCGCACCAGGGGCCGGGTGGCCACCAGCGCCGCAATGGACACCACAAAAAACAGCACCACCTGCAGCCATATGGGGGCCTCGCAGATGGCTGCGATGAGCCCCGCCGCGCTGCCCAGCACGAACCAAATGGATACCAGCCCCACGGTGACGGCCTCCACCACGCCGAAGATCACCATGGCGGCGATCCAGATAACCATTTCCATTTCTGCCTTTCCTCCTTTCAGACACAGTCCCATAAAGCCCGCCAGCAGCGCCACGCCCAGCAGGATGCCGGCGGCCAGCCACTTGTTCCGGGGGGACAGATTGCTCACGAAGGTGGAGAGCGATGCCTTCAGCGAGACGGCGGGAGATATTTCCCGGGAAATGGGTTCGTTCTCCCCCTGCTCAAACAGGTCGTTGAGCGTTACGCCGTACTGCCGGCAGATGAACAGCAGCTTTTCCATCTCCGGGTAGCCCTTGCCGGACTCCCACTTGCTCACCGCCTGGCGCGACACCTGCAGCTGCTCGGCAAACTGCTCCTGGGTCAGGCCGCTGCGGCGGCGCAAAAGCTGCAGCTGTTCTCCAAAGGCCATGCTCTCCCCTCCTCTTATGTCATCAGCGTATCAGACGGCGGCGCGTTTGTCTATCAACCTGGGTTTGCGCCGTGATTTTTTTCGCGCAACCTCAGGTTGCGCCCAGGCCTTTTCTTCATTATACAGGATAAGGCGCCGGAACACCACTGTTTTTTCTTGCACTTTTTCTATTTCTATTCTATACTGAAGGCAGTAAAAAAAGTTTTGAGGTGCATGCATGGCAACGTATATGATCCCCTGTCTGCTGGGGCTGGAGAAATTGGTGGGCGACGAGGTAAAGCGGCTGGGCCTGAAAAACGTCCGGGTAGAAAACGGGCGCATTTTCTGCAGCGGCACCGACGCCGACTGTGCCCGGCTCAACATCAATCTCCGCTGCGGCGCAAGGGTCCTGCTGGTGCTGGGCGAGTTCCCGGCCAGGAGCTTTGAGGAACTGTTTCAGGGCGTGAAGGCCATTCCCTGGGAGGACTATATCCCCCGGGACGGGGCCTTCCCGGTGAAGGGCTACTCCATCACCAGCCAGCTCCACTCCGCCCCTGCCTGCCAGTCCATTGCGAAAAAGGCCATGGTGGAGCGGCTGAAAAGCCGCTACGGCCTGGAGCAGTTCCCGGAGACGGGGGTGAAGTACCAGGTGCGTTTCTCCATTTTCAAGGATCAGGTGGTCATCGGGCTGGACGGCTCCGGCGAGGGACTTTACAAGCGGGGCTACCGGGCCGTGGGAGTAGAGGCACCCCTGCGGGAGACCCTGGCGGCGGCCATGGTGCTGCTGTCCCGGTACCGGGGACGGGATCCCTTCTGCGACCCCTTCTGCGGCAGCGGGACTATTCCCATTGAGGCAGCCCTCATTGCCAAGAACCGGGCCCCGGGCCTGGATCGCAGCTTTGACGCCCAAAGATGGGCCTTCCTGCCCCAGAGCGCCTGGCTGGACGCGGCGGACGAGGCCATGGACAAGGAGTTCCACGGAAAGTACGACATATGGGGCGGGGATATCGACCCCCGGGCCATTGAAATCGCCCAAAGCAACGCCGTGAAGGCCGGGGTGGAGGACTGCATCCGCTTCCAGGTGGCGGACATGCGGGATTTCCGCCGGGATAGCCAATACGGCCAGCTGGTGACCAATCCCCCCTATGGCGAGCGGCTCATGGACCGGACCGAGGCGGAGGAGCTGTACCGGGAGCTGGGCCGGGTATGGAAGCGCCTGCCCGACGGCTGGCGGACACTGGTGCTCAGCAGCCACACGGAGTTTGAGCGCACCTTCGGTCGCCCGGCGGACAAAAAACGCAAGCTCTATAACGGCATGCTCAAGTGCGATCTGTTCATGTATGGGAATGTGTGATCTTTAGAAAAAGAACGGATCGTCACGGCCGGTTTGCGAACCGGCTTCGTAATGACACCTTTTCAAGAAGTGCCTGCCGCCGGGCCGATGTGGACACTGGTCCCTACTGGGGACCTGAAAGTCCGTTCAGGCAGGTCCGGGAAATTTATTTTCAATTTGTACACAAATTCTGTTTCACGCCTGCTATAATGGCGCTATGTGTTCTTAATATTCTTTTCCACAATCGGAGGGGCTTATGAAACATATTTTTATCATCAATCCCACGGCCGGCAAGTCCGACAGCCGTCAGCGCATTTACGATATGGCCGAGACCCTGCGCGTTCAGCACGACCTGGATGTGCAGTGCATCCTCACCAAGCGCCAGGGCCACGCCACGGAGCTGGCGCGCAAGCTCTGCCAGACCGGCGAGGATCTGCGCTTTTATGCCTGCGGCGGCGACGGCACCGTCAACGAGGTGGCCAACGGCATCATCGGCTTTGACAACGCCGCCATGACCGTTATCCCCATCGGCACCGGCAACGATTTTCTCAAGAATTTCGGCACCGATCTGGAGAAGTTTAAGGACGCCGAGAATCTGTGGAACGGGCCCCAGTTCCCCATGGATGCCATCCAGGTCAACGACCGCATCGCCCTGACCATTGCCTGCTCCGGCATCGACGCACGGGTAGCAAACGATGTACACAAGTTCGGCGACAGCCCCATTCTGGACGGCAAGAGCAGCTACATCGTGTCCCTGGCAGTGAACTTCCTCTTTAAGGGCATCGGCTCCCACTGGACCGTGACCTTGGACGGCGTGGCCGTGAAGAAGGACTACTCCCTGGTGGCCGTGTGCAACGGGCGCTATTACGGCGGCGGTTTTATGCCCGTGGCCGAGGCCCGGATGGATGACGGCGTGCTGAACACCCTGGTGGTGGACAAGGTCACCCGCAGCACATTTTTGAAGTTCGTAGGCCCCTACTCTAAGGGCGACTATCATCTCTTCCCCCATCTGGCCCACTGCTCCACCGCCAAGGATATTATCATCGACTCGGAGAAAAAGGACATCGTCACCTGCCTGGACGGCGAGTGCATCACCTCCAACCATGTACATATCCGCATGGCGGACAAAAAGCTGAATTTCTTCGGCCCCGACGGCTGCGACTGCAATGCCACCGCCCGGGACATCGCCCCGGCAGATGCCGAAATGTGAATTTTTTGTGATTTTCCAAAATACCCCTTGAAAAACGAGATAGTTGTGGTATTATTATCAGCGTTAGCACTCCTGCGTTTTGAGTGCTAACGCTGAATTCGTTTTTGATTTAAGAAATATAAGGAGGAAACAACCATGAAACTGACACCACTTTCTGACCGCGTAGTTCTGAAAATGACGGAGGCGGAGGAGACCACCAAGGGCGGCATTATCCTCACGGGTTCTGCCAAGGAGAAGCCCTCTGTGGCGGAAGTCATCGCTGTGGGCCCCGGCGGTATGGTGGACGGCAACCCCGTGACCATGACCGTGAAGCCCGGCGACAAGGTCATCACCGATAAGTACGCAGGCACCAAGATCACCCTGGAGGATGTGGAGTACATCATCGTGAAGCAGGGCGATATCCTGGCCATCGTAGAATAAATCATTGGCGCTGTCATTGCGAGACCAGTCCGTGGACTGGTCGTGGCAATCCGTTCTCCCCAGTCTTATGCAAAGGGTATTACGGATTCCCACGGTCGCTTCGTTCCCTCGGAATGACATCGCAATGCCACTCTTTTCGTAAAATCATTATCTGCAATATAGGAGGCAATCGATATGTCTAAGATCATTAAGCGCGGCGACGAGGCCCGCAAGGCTTTGGAGTCCGGCGTCAATCAGCTGGCCGATACCGTAAAGGTCACCCTGGGCCCCAAGGGCCGCAACGTGGTGCTGGATAAGAAGTTCGGCGCTCCCCTCATCACCAACGACGGCGTGTCCATCGCCAAGGAGATCGAGCTGGACGACCCCTTTGAGAACATGGGTGCTCAGCTGGTGCGTGAAGTTTCCACCAAGACCAACGATGTGGCCGGCGACGGCACCACCACCGCCACCCTGCTGGCCCAGGCCATGGTCCGGGAGGGCCTGAAGAACCTGGCCGCAGGCGCCAACCCCATCGTTATGAAGAAGGGCATGGCCAAGGCCGTGGATGCCGCTGTGGCTTCCATCCACGCCCAGAGCCAGAAGGTCAACGGCACCGATGACATCGCAAGAGTCGGCACCGTCTCCTCCGGCGACGCTTTCATCGGCAAGCTCATTGCCGAGGCCATGGAGAAGGTCAGCGCCGACGGCGTCATCACCATCGAGGAGTCCAAGACCGCCGAGACCTATTCTGAGGTCGTGGAAGGCATGATGTTCGACCGGGGCTATATCACCCCCTACATGGTCACCGATACCGAGAAGATGGAGGCCGTTATCGACGATGCCTACATCCTCATCACCGATAAGAAGATCTCCGTCATCTCCGAGATCCTGCCCCTGCTGGAGCAGCTGGTGCAGGCGGGCAAGAAGCTGTTCATCATCGCCGAGGATGTGGAGGGCGAGGCCCTGAGCACCCTGATCGTGAACCGTCTGCGCGGCACCCTGAACGTGGTGTGCGTGAAGGCCCCCGGCTTTGGCGACCGCCGCAAGGAAATGCTGCAGGATATCGCCATCCTCACCGGCGGCCAGGTCGTCAGCGAGGAGCTGGGCCTGACTCTGAAGGATGCCACCGTTGACATGCTGGGCCGTGCCCGCCAGGTGAAGGTGACCAAGGAGAACACCATCATCGTGGATGGCGCCGGCGACAAGCAGGCCATTGCTGAGCGCGTGGCCCAGATCCGCAGCCAGATCGGCATGACCACCAGCGAGTACGACAAGGAGAAGCTCCAGGAGCGGCTGGCCAAGATGGCCGGCGGCGTGGCCGTCATCAAGGTGGGTGCTGCTACCGAAACCGAGATGAAGGAGAAGAAGCTGCGCATCGAGGACGCGCTGAACGCCACCAAGGCCGCCGTTGAGGAAGGCATCGTGGCCGGCGGCGGCACCATCTATGTGAACACCATCCCCGCCGTCACCGCTCTGCTGGACCAGGTGGAGGGCGACGAGAAGACCGGCGTGCAGATCGTGGCCAAGGCTCTGGAGGAGCCCATCCGTCAGATCGCTGCCAACGCAGGTCTGGATGGCTCCGTGATCCTGGAGAAGGTCCGCACCTCCGGCAAGAACGGCTACGGCTTCGACGCCTACAAAGAGGAGTACTGCGACATGATCGCCAGCGGCATCGTGGATCCCGCCAAGGTGACCCGCTCCGCTTTGGAGAACGCCGCCAGCGTCTCCGGCATGGTGCTGACCACCGAGTCCCTGGTGGCCGACAAGCCCCAACCTGTGGCTCCCGCAGCTCCCGCCCCCGATATGGGCGGCATGGGCGGCATGTATTGATCCCCTTTCCGATTCAAAAAAGAGTGCGCTGCAAACGCAGCGCACTCTTTTTTACCCTTTGGATAGAGCCTTTTCCAGCCAATTTTTCCCGTCCACAAAGCGGGAGACGATGAACGAGGCTACATAGTCTCCGGAGGAGTTGATCATGGTAGCCGGTGGATCCACCAGGTTGCCGATGGCCACCAGGATGGGGAAGGCCAGTTCCATCTGCGTGGGGAAAAAGATAGAGCAGATGATGTATTCACCTATGTAGCCGCCGCCGGGCACGCCGCTCATCCCCACGGATGACAGCACCGCCACCAGCACCACCGGCACCAGTTTGCCCCAGCTCATTTCCTGGCCGAACACGCCCCACACAAAGGCCACCTTCAGCACACAGCTGAAGCACGAGCCGTCCATGTGCATGGTGGCCCCCAGGGGGATCACCATTTCTGAGACATCGCGGCTGATACCGGTCTGCTCCGCCACCTCCATATTGGTGGGGATGGTGGCCACCGACGAGCAGGTGCCCAGGGACACCACAGCGGGTTTGGTGATGTGCCGCAGCATGACGCCCGGCCCCCGCCGCCCGCCGCCAAACCGGGCAAACAGGGGGAACGCCGTGAATATATACACCAGGCACAGGGGATAATACACCGCCAGCGCCCGGCCATAGGCCCCGGCGATCTGTGGGCCGTAGTCGGCTACCAGGTTCGCGAAGATGGCAAAAAAGGCCACCGGTGCGTAGTAGGTCACGATCTTTACAAACTGCAGCATGGTCTCTGTCATGCTCCGCAGCCACTTGGCCACCGCCGTCTCCGGCCCGCCGGCCATGTTGGCGGCGAAGCCAAACAGCACCGAGAACACGATCAGCGGCAGCATAGCCTTGCGGCTCAGGAGCCCGGCAAAATCTCCCACGGTGAAGAAATTCACCAGCAGGTCAGACAGCGAGGCGTACTCCCCCATCTCCCCCGCCGGGATCTCCTGCCACGGCGTGAGCACCGGCGGCACCGCCTTCATCAGCGCAAACATGATCACCGCCGCAATGGCCCCCGTCACCACGAATACCGCCACGGTGACGCCCATGATCCGTCCCGCCCGGCGCATATTCCCCATGCTCGCCACAGACCCGGCGATGGAGGCAAACACCAGCGGCACCACCACGCAGAACATCATGTTGATGAACACCGTGCCCAGGGGCTTGATGGCCGCTGCTGCCCCGGGTGCCAGCCAGCCGAGGACGCAGCCTAGCAGCATGCTCAGCAGCATTACGCCCAAAAATCCGTAGTTTTTCAGCACAGACTTCTTTTCCATAGGCTCTCTCCTTTCCACACCCCCAATCTATGACCCGGTGGCGCAGGATGTGCCTGTCCCGCTGAGCTATAGCGGAAATTGAACGAAAAATCCTCGGTTTTTTGAAAAAAATAATTGACAAGTCCCGCCGAATATGGTAACATAACTCTTGCCTGTCAGGGATCGACTTATGGCGGCGTAGCTCAGTTGGCTAGAGCATGCGGTTCATACCCGCAGTGTCACCGGTTCAAATCCAGTCGCCGCTACCATGTTCCCCTGAGATGCATGGCGTCTCAGGGGAACCCCCTTTCAGTAAAACACGGCCCGTTGGTCAAGTGGTTAAGACACGGCCCTTTCACGGCTGTAACATGGGTTCGAGTCCCGTACGGGTCACCACACGGCAATCCGTAACGGGTTGCCAAATATGGAGGCTTAGCTCAGCTGGTTAGAGCGCCTGCTTCACACGCAGGAGGTCACTGGTTCGAGTCCAGCAGTCTCCACCAAAAAGTTCCTGATTTCACAAGAAATCAGGAACTTTTTTCTGTTTATGTCCTCAAATAGTGACGCTGCATTTTGGCGTTTTTCGCTTGACCCAAACCGTGACCCAAAAGCCGAGAGGTCAGGAAAGCACCGGAGAGGGACGGATGGCATCATCCGTCCCTCTCCGGCTATTTTTGTGGGCTACATGGTCTGGCTGATGACGCTGCCGATGGTGTCGGCGGCGGAGCGCTTCATTCCCTCCGTGGCGTGGGTGTAGGTGCTGAGAGTGAAGCCCGCGTCGTAGTGCCCCAGCGCGCCGGACAGCGTCTTGACGTCCACGCCGTACTTGAGGGACAGCGTGGCGAAGGTGTGTCTGAGGTCATGAAAGCGTATGTGCTCCGCGCCGATGACCTTCAGGATCTTCTCATGGGTGTGCCGGAAGGAGTCCGGGTCAAACATTGTGCCGGTCTTGGGTGATACGAACAGGTAGGGGCTGTGGGGGTGCTTTGCGTGCTCCTCTACCAGCAGCTCCACCGCCCGCTGCGGAATGGCCAGCTTGCGGATGGAGTTGGGCGTTTTGGGTTGGCTGACTACCAGTTCACCGTTGATGCGGTTTACCTGCTTGCTGACGGAGATGGTCATGTTCTCCACATCCAAGTCTGTCCACAGCAGGGCGAGGAGCTCGCCCCGGCGCAGGCCGGTGGTCAGTTCCAGATAGAAGGCCGCCAACAGTCCACGCCGCTCGGCTTCGGCCAGATACGGGCCGATCTTGTCCTCCGGCAGTATCTTCATCTCCCGCTTTTCCAGCTTCGGCAGGCGGCAGCCCTTGGCAGGATTGGTGAGAATCAACCGTTCCGCCACCGCCTGCTCCAGACAGTTGTTCAGCAGCGTGTGGATGCCCCGTACCACGCGGGTGCTGAGACCCTTGTCTTTCAGTTTGATGTGGGTATACCGCTGGATGCGGCCGGATTTTTGCAGGTCGTTGTAGAACTTTTGGATCTGGATGGTGGTCAGTTTTTCCAGCGGCGTGTTGCCCAGCTCGGGAATGATGTGGTTGTCGATGTAGTTGAGGTAGTAGTCCTTGGTTTTTTCCCGCAGGCGTGGCTCGGCGTAGACCTCGTACCACAGCTTGATCCACGCGCCCAGCGTGTACGATTTTGCACGGCTCATGTCCAGCTTTTCAGCCTCCGCGATGGCCTGCTTGAGCTTTTCCTTGGCTTCAGATTGGGTTTTAGCGAGGACGCTTTTGTGAATAGGTTTGCCGGTGGCAGGATCATTGCCTGCGGTGTAGCGACCCTCCCAGCGGCCGTCTTTCCGCTTGCGCAGACTCCCTTCCCCGTTTGCACGTTTCTTCGGCATGGTAATAGGTATCCTTGACTTACAAACAGAGACCTCCCGCTCAAAGGCATCCTTTGCACCGTGTACCCTTAGAAATTCTTTGACACTGCCTATTCTTTGCTTGCAGCGCCCCAATTTCTGTGCCGCCACAGGTCTTGACCCAAACCGTGACCCAAATGCGGAAACGACCGGGCGGCAGCGGGCGGACACAATGGGCATCCCGCCGAGCCGAAAGTGTGCAAAAGGGGTGGAAAGCGTTGAATACCAACGCTTTCCGCCTCTCATCATATCTTCACACGCAGGAGGTCACTGGTTCGAGTCCAGCAGTCTCCACCAAAAAGTTCCTGATTTCACAAGAAATCAGGAACTTTTTTCTGTTTATGTCCTCAAATAGTGACGCTGCATTTTGGCGTTTTTCGCTTGACCCAAACCGTGACCCAAAAGCCGAGAGGTCAGGAAAGCACCGGAGAGGGGCGGATGGCATCATCCGTCCCTCTCCGGCTGTTTTTTGTGGGCTACATGGTCTGGCTGATGACGCTGCCGATGGTGTCGGCGGCGTCACGCTTCATCCCCTCCGTGGCATGGGTGTAGGTGCTGAGGGTAAAGCCCGCGTCGTAGTGGCCCAGCGCACCAGACAGCGTCTTGACGTCCACACCGTACTTGAGGGACAGCGTGGCGAAGGTGTGTCTGAGGTCGTGAAACCTGATGTGCTCCGCGCCGATGGCCTTCAGGATCTTCTCATGGGTGTGGCGGAAGGAGTCCGGGTCGAACATAGTGCCGGTCTTGGGCGACACAAACAGGTAGGGACTGTGTGGGTGCTTTGCGTGCTCCTCTACCAGCAGCTCCACCGCCCGCTGCGGGATGGCCAGCTTGCGGATGGAGTTGGGCGTCTTGGGCTGGCTGACCACCAGTTCACCGTTGAGACGGTTCACCTGCTTGCTGACAGAGATGGTCATGTTCTCCACATCCAAGTCCGTCCACAGCAGGGCGAGGAGCTCGCCCCGGCGTAGACCGGTGGTCAGCTCCAGATAGAAAGCCGCCAGCAATCCGCGCCGTCCTGCTTCAGCCAGATACGGGCCGATCTTGTCCTCCGGCAGTATCTTCATCTCCCGCTTCTCCAGCTTTGGCAGGCGGCAGCCCTTGGCGGGATTGGCGAGGAGCAGCCGCTCCGCCACCGCCTGCTCCAGACAGTTGTTCAGCAGCGTGTGGATGCCCCGTACCACGCGGGTGCTGAGACCCTTGTCTTTCAGTTTGATGTGGGTATACCGCTGGATGCGGCCGGATTTTTGCAGGTCGTTGTAGAACTTTTGGATCTGGATGGTGGTCAGTTTTTCCAGCGGCGTGTTGCCCAGCTCGGGAATGATGTGGTTGTCGATGTAGTTGAGGTAGTAGTCCTTGGTTTTTTCCCGCAGGCGTGGCTCGGCGTAGACCTCGTACCACAGCTTGATCCACGCGCCCAGCGTGTACGATTTTGCACGGCTCATGTCCAGCTTTTCAGCCTCCGCGATGGCCTGCTTGAGCTTTTCCTTGGCTTCAGATTGGGTTTTAGCGAGGACGCTTTTGTGAATAGGTTTGCCGGTGGCAGGATCATTGCCTGCGGTGTAGCGACCCTCCCAGCGGCCGTCTTTCCGCTTGCGCAGACTCCCTTCCCCGTTTGCACGTTTCTTCGGCATGGTATCAACTCCTTTTCTTTGGTAGCCAACACACATACCACAAACCGACCTTAATAGCTATCGGAGATGGGCAGAGTTAAGAGAAAGTTATCAATTCCGCAGCGGGGGTATTCTTTGGTTACAGCGTGGCCATTTTTGCGCTGTGTTGGCGTCGATCCATTCCCGCAGCTTGTCCTTCGGCACTACGATGCGGCTGCCGATCTTCAGCGTAGGGAAACCCTCGCTGTGAACCAATTCATACGCTCCGGCGCGGGAGATGCCCAGCACCGCCGCCACCTGCACGACGTTCAGCATCAGGGGCAGCTCATCGTAATTCTTATAGGTACATTCGTTCATCCGCTCCTCCTTACATCATGGTCATGTCGAAACCGTGATACTGCTCATATTCTTCCTCGTAATTTTCCTGTTCCTGACGGCGGGACTGATACCACTCCACCAGCTCCTGCAGCAAGAGACTGCTGTAATACAGCTCACGGGCAAGGTCGCTGACCTCGCTGTCCTCGTCCTCACAGAGGGCGCAGATGGCGGCCACTGTACCCGCCATGCCGCAGACGGCATCCTCCAGCGTAGGTGTCGGCTCACGATGGTCATAGGCAATTTCCCGGCAGGCTTGCAGATAATCCGCACCGCCCAGCCGGAAGTACAGCTCCATATTCTCGCGCTTCAGCGTCTGGTCGAACAGCTTGCTGTCCCGGCAGCGGATGTTCTCCGGGGTGGTGTAGGTGATGTATACTGCGAAAGTGTGCTTGACCAAGACCCCAAATGCGCCGAGGCGTACCTGGGCAAGCTGATGGCGGAGGTAAATGTTCGCAAAAAAGAGGATCTAAGCAAAGCGAAAGAGCCCCTTGGCCAATCTGACAATTACAGCAAGGTCATGCGTTTCGCTGACGAAAGCCTCCGGGAGAGCCTGTCGAAAGCAAAAGAATTGCAGCATAAGGAGCAGCTTTACACGGAAGCTATGGCGTGTATGACCGCAGCATCCGATGAAGATGCTTACAGAAATGCGTCCCAAAAGTTTCTTTTCTTGGGGAGTTACAAGGATGCTTCAGCGCGCAGAGAGCAATGCTTACAGCGGGCAGATAGAATAAGAGCGGATCGCATACAGCGTGAAGAAATGAAGCGGAAAGAGGGCATCCATTCCCGAGCCGAGAAGTGTATGCGCAAAGGGACGATTGAGAGCTATAATACCGCGATCCAATTATACGAATCCATTCCGGGCTTCCGTTCCTCTGCGGCGCAAATCATCGAATGCAGGAGGAAGATTGAAGAAATCAAGGCCAAAGAGGCGGCCCGCCAGGTCGCTGTGGAGAAGGCCAAGAAAAAGGCGAAAAAGATCGCTATCATTGCCGCGCCGATCGTCTGTGTTTGCATTGCGTTTGTGATTGTGCTGAATGCAGTTATTATTCCAAATCAAAAATATAATGGAGCGATGGATTTGATTGATTCTGGTGATTACGAATCTGCATATTATAACAAAGAGGATTCTGGCAATTCTGGCAATGCGACAACAGATAAGGTTTTTCTGCTCAGTGTGCCAGAAGCAGAGAAATACTTTTCTTCTTCAGAAGCCAAAAAAGCAGGCAAGTATGATACCGATACAGGTGTGAATTATCAATGGTGGCTGCGCACCTCTGGATATATTCCACGCGCATTTAATGATTTCTATGTTAGATATGGTGCAACGCTTATTGGTGTCACAGGCGCTATTTCTAACGCAGGAAATACAGCGGATACTGTAAAGGGCGTCCGCCCCGCCATGTGGGTCAGCCTGAAGTGACAAAGGAGAAAATGTACATGAAATATGTGAAGTTCTCCAAAGAAGATAAGGCTCAATGTTTTGATAAATTAGCAGCCCATTTTTACGATGCAAACTTTGGACAAATGTCCAAGGCAGACATTGAGCTAATGATGTTCGACTTTTATCTGTGCCAAATGATAAAAGATCACAAGGCTGCCGACGGGAGCATCGACTATAACGAATGCTCAGACTACAAAATCAGCCAGGATTTGGGCATTACGCAGCAGCGCGTGAGAAATCTCAAAATAAAAAAGCAGTTGGTATATCCAGTGGATTATAAATGGGATGTTGCCTTTGCCAAGCTCATAAAAAATGCAAGATATGACCCCATAACGAAAAAAATCACCTTGAATATTCCTGATCCGAATCTCTTTATTGAGATACAGAACTTTATCGAAAGTCGGGGTTCCTATGTTGAGAAGCAGTTGAACAGCAAAATCTTGCAAATGCGCGCAGAGTATTTCATTGAACTGGTTGTCTCGCTGGAGCCGGAGGAATCACGCAAAAAAATTATAAAGAATCTTAAAAAGCAGCTGCATGAAAGCGATAAAGAAAACGCTGCGTTTGATAGCAAAAATATCGGAAAAACGCTCATCAATGGAGGCATTAACCTGGTAGACACCGCGGCAAATTTATCTACCATTCTATCCCCGGGCAATTGCATTGGAAAAGCTCTTCTTGAGCTTTTGAACGCAACCTTGTCTTAACACCAAAAGCCACACGGCCTGCAAACACAGGCCGTGTGGCTTGGCATTTTTATATGCACCTACGCTCAAATTAATACCTAATAGGTATCCTTGACTTATCTGTGACAGAAGCACGGACAAAGCACAGCCCGGCATTGCGGAGGCAATGCCGGGCTGTGCCTTTCAGTGGAAAACCAATGCCTGTACCGGGCAGCGTCCTGCCCGGAGGGATCAGTTTGTATTTCTGAAAAGTGCCGTTGTGGCGATCTCAACAAAAGCATTGATGATCTGTTTGTTGGCAGTCAGACTCCAGGCCGGCGGATCCTGCAGCCAGCCCACCGACACGCTGTAGCTGGCGGATGCGCCCAGGGGAACGATAGCGATCTGTTCCAGCTGCCGCTGCGTGAGCAGTGTCTTCAGAAGATTCTCCGGACACAGGCAGCCCCCTACATCCCGCAGGCACAGGCGGACCATGCTGTCTGTATTCTCCGTGCGCGCCGTGATCCATGGCTCATATTTGTCCGCATGATACAGCTGCGTGATGACTGCGTCGGCGCAGTCGCTTTTCCCCTGTGCGACAAACGGAAACACACCCAGCGCACACAGGGAGCCGGAGGCGGAGACCTCAGCCAGCAGGCGGTCCGCATCTGACCCTAGCTGCCGGCTCAGCAAGCTTTTTGTCGCCGCAAAGACAATGTCCTCCCGGCAGAAGTCTACCGTTTGCAGGTGGAAAGCATCCGCGCCGAAGTGGGCAATGCCGATATCGATGGCTCCTCCGCGCAGCTTATCGGCAATCTCACAGTCCGGGCAGATCACCATCCGCAGTTCGATCCGAGGGAAGTACTGCCGAAAAACCTCGGCGATTTGGGGCATGATGACAAGACTGCGGGTAGCGGGGCCGCCAATGCGCAGAACGCCGGTATCCTTCTGATCCATGTGTCGGAACTCCGCCCGCAGCTGGGACACGTCCTCCTGTATCCGGCGGGCGTAATGAAGAAAGCGCTGCCCGCCGTATGTAAGCTGCAGCGGGACCGTGCGCACAAAAAGGGTGCAGCCCAACTCTTTTTCAAGGGCAGCAATATGGGCACTGAGCGTCTGCTGAGAGGTGTGGAGCTGCTGGGCCGCACGCGTAAAGCTCAACTCCTTCGCCACTGCTGTGAAGTATTCAAAGCTTGTAAGGTTCATAGGCCGGTACCCCCAAACACCGAGATACAATTTTTTCTTGTAGTATACACTAAAAACAACGATTTGACAATTTGCCCCCGTGGAATTATAGTTTTTTCATAAAAAAGCCATTTGATAAAAGGAGGTTCTTATGGAGATTGCCGTTTCTGAATTTGCAGCACGCAGAGAAAAACTAAAAAAATTCATTACCCCGCACAGCTTTATGATCCTCTTTTCCGGAGAGCCCATTCCGGAATGGAATGAGATCAACTACCCCTTCGAGGTAGACAGGAATTTCTTCTATCTTACCGGCATCGATGAGCCGAACTGTGTATTGATCATCGGTGACATGTGGGGACGTGTGGCAGAGCAGCTGTATGTACCTCGCTGCGGCGCATATGACGAGGTCTTTTACGGAAAGACAAAAAATCTGGACTATTACCGCAAGCTGTCCGGCATCCATGCCGTGTCCTATATGGAGGATTTTGAGCCGGCCGTGCAGAGATTTTTCCAACTTTTCGATGCGGAAGTCCTGTACACAGGCTCCGGAAACCGGGCGATCTCGCCATACTCTGCGGAGAATCTCTTTATAGAAAAGATCCGCCGCGCATTTCCGTACTGCCGTATGGAGCCGCTGGCGCAGAAGATCTTTGATATGCGCGTGCAAAAAAGCGAGGCTGAGGTGGACTTGGTCCGCCGCGCCATTGAGATCACCGGGCGCGGAATCGACCGCATCATGCGCACATTCTGCCCAGGGATGAACGAGTGTCAGGCCCAGGCCTGCCTGGATTATGAGGTTGCCGCCGCCGGCGGGCGCAGAAGTGCGGCGATCAGCGTTATTGCCGGCGGGAAAAACAACAATGTGCTCCATTATTTTGACAACAACAGCACTGTAAATGACGGGGAATTGCTGCTGATGGATATATGCGTGGACTACGGCCACTACAATTCCGACATCACTCGGACCATTCCCGCCAACGGCGTATTTACGCCAGAGCAGAAGCACTGGTACAACGTGGTGCTGAAGGCGCAGGAGATGATCATCTCCCGCATGGGTCCCGGCATCGCCCGCACCGGCATCAATGACGAAGCAGTTGCCTATGTCTCTGAGCAGCTGCTGTCCGCCGGTCTCATCAAGTCTGCCGACTGCTATGATGACCTGGTCCATGAATCCAACGGGGCCAGCGTCAACGCCGTGGACCACTGCATCGGTCTGCTGGCGCACGACGTCAACAGCTTCACAGAGGTGATGCAGCCCGGCATGATCTTTACCGTAGAACCCGGTGTATATCTCAAGGATCTGGGCTTCGGCATCCGGATTGAGGATGATATTCTGATCACGGAAACGGGCATTGAAGTACTCAGCCGCCATATCCCCAAGAGCGCAGACGATATCGAGCGCATTATGGCGGAAGGACGTATCAACAGGAGGTTTGAATAATGAAAAAAATCCCCAGTACCACAAAGCTGATCATAGGTATCGCGCCGTTGTTCCTCGGCTCCGGCATCTTCGGCGTCACTTCTCCCACATTCCTGATGTCCATTGGTGCCGGCGCGGATGTGCTGGGCTCCGCCTCCTCGTTGGGTCTGATCCTGGCCGTTTTATTTTCCCCCTTCTTCGGCCGTCTGGGCCGTCGGTTTTCAAACCGGAATGCCACATTCACCTGCCTGGTGATCAACGCACTCACCGTTTTTCTGTGCGTCCTTTTCCCCAGCGTTACCTCGTTCACGATCTGCCGCGCGGTGCTGCGCTTCGTGCCCACCTGTGCCGCGGTATGCTCCTATGCCTACCTGATCAATATGTCTGACGGCGACACCGCCAGAAGCCGTGCCATGGTGGCCATGTCCACGCTGTCTATTTCTCTGCCGACGCTGGGTTACCTGGTAGGCGGTTTCCTGGCGGAACGCTCGCCCATCCTTTCTTTCACCGTAGAAGCCTGCCTGATGCTGTTCACCACGCCGCTGATCCTTATGGCTGAGAAAGACAAGCCTTCTTTGGAGAGCCTTGGTTCCATTGTGTCCATCGTGAAACAGGAAAACCCCATCACGGCTTTCTACCGCTGCGTTAAGTGCGCACCCAAAGGCCTGATGCTGTTCTTCCTCCTGCTGGCACTGATCAGCCTGGGCTACACGGCTTTTGACCAGAGCTTCAACTATCACCTGCAGGCAACGCTGAATCTGTCCGCGTCCTACAGCGGCATCGTGCGATGCGTTATCGGCGCTGCCGCCATCCTCACCAACTTCACCCTCGTAATGTGGGTCGTGAAGCGCTTCAACGGCGCCAGCAGCATTTTCATCGCCACGGCTATCTGCGCGGCTGCTTCCCTTCTGTCCGTGCTGCTGGATACGCGCCTGTCGTTCATCTGCTTCGGCGCTCTGTTCTACATCGTCATCAATATTGCACTGTCACTCCAGCAGAAGATCTTCGGCGACCTTGTGGCCGGCAATAACAGCGAGCTGATGACCGCAAACAGCAACGTTGTCGATAACCTTGCATCCGCCATTGCCGCTTATGCAGCCGGCATGATCTACGAGGTCAATCCGTCTTATCCGTTCTATCTGGGCGCTGCGGCGTTCTTCCTGGCTGCGTTTATTGCAATCCTGCTCTTTAAGAGAACCGGCAGCCGCGCCAAGGCCAGCGCGGACTAACCCGCATATCCGCCTTGCCTTTCCGAAAAAAATAAGCTATACTGAAATCCATTCTGCTTTAGGAAGGAGAGGATCGCACTGCGCAGGAATCATCGCACATTTTGGATGCTGCTGGGCCTCGCCCCGCTATTCCTCTCGTCGGGGATCGGTGCGGTTGCCACGCCGGTGTTTCTCCGGTCCATCAACTCCGGGACGGAACTCATCGGAATTGCATCTTCTATTGGCTTGCTCCTTTCCATTCTCTTTCCGCCGTTGTTTGGCCGCCTCGGCATGCGGTTTTCCAACCGAAACGCTATCGCGCTGTGTCTGCTGCTGGACGGAGCTGCTTCCCTCATCATATTATCGTTCCGCAATGTGGCCGCGTTCATCGTCAGCCGTGCGCTATCCCGGCTGATTCCCACCTGTGCCGCTGTATGTTCGTATACCTATCTGGTGCAGATGAGTGTCGGAGACGCTGCCAGAAGCCGCTCCATGGTGGCCATGACCACCCTGTCTGCGTCGCTGCCTGCGTTTGGGTATCTGATCGGCGGCTTCCTTGCGGACAGGTCCGTGACGCTTGCCTTTACCGTGCAGGCGATTATGATGTTCACAGCAACCCCCATTATCCTGTTGGCGGAAAAGGATATCCCCACGCTGGAGAAATTGGGTTCGGTCAAAACGATCCTCGCACAGGAAAATCCTGTTGCTGCGTTCAAACGCTGTCTGCGGTCTGCTCCGGCCGGGACACCACTGCTCTTTGTGTTGGTTTCAGCCATCAGCATCGGATATGCCCTGTTTGACCAGAGCTTCATTTACTACCTGCAGATAAGGCTCCACGTTCCCGTTTCTATGAGCGGCGTCGTCAGAGCCGTCATTGGCGCCATTGCCATTCTTGTTAATTTCACGATCACAATGGCCCTGGTACAGCGCTTCAACAGCGCCAAGGCGATCATACCGATCACTTTGCTGTGCGCGGCGGCGTCCGGCTGTGCGGCATTTACCGGAACGGAAGCTGCATTTATCATCGCAGGCGGTCTGTTTTATGCCAGCATCAATGTTCTGTTGGCATTTCAGAACAAAATATTCGGCGATTTTGCCGCCAAGGGCAATAGTGAACTGTTGAGCTCCTGCAATTACACAGTGGATTGCTTTGCCTCTGCTGCCGGGTCTCTGGCCGCCGGCTTCATCTACAACATAGGCCCGCTTTTACCATATGCCGGGGCAGCGATTTTGTACCTGTGTATCCCCGCAGTGGCAGTGATGATTCGTCGTCGGGCCTACTCCTCCTGATGCGTGTTGCCCGTCTTTTCGGGGGCATCGCACTCCATTCAAAAGGAAAGACACACTCAGGCGTGTCTTTCCTTTTTTATCAGAGTTTGACAGCGCATCAGCGGCCGGAGGAGTTATTGCTCTCCGGGGAGTCCTGTTCGGGGGCAGTCTGATCCTCTCGCTGCAGGGCATGATTGGTGCGCGCAATGAGGAACAGGCCCAGCAGGACCAGGCCCGAGCCTATGAAGCTCATGGCGTTGACGGGCTCTTTTAGGAAGATGACTCCCAGGAACATCGCGCACACCGTGATCAGGCTGCCCAGACTGGAGAAAATCGCCATGGGCAGCACGGACGCGCTGTAATTCACCAGGATATTAGCGGCCACGGAGCAGAAAACGCTGAGGAAAATGGTAGCCATGACGAATTTCCAGCTGTGCAGCGCCGCTGCAAACGGCGCCAGGTCTCCCCGGGTGCTGCACAGCGCCACAGTCACAAACACCACCGCACACATTCCGATGACAAAATAGGACCGCTCGAATGCGCTGAACTCCACAGCTGCCCCCTTGTTATACACCCGGTAAAACGCGGCGAACAGGCACGCGCCCAGCACCAGCAGCACGCCGAGGGGCTGCACAGCCCCCATCCGGGAGCCCGCAATGGTCACAAGCACCACGCCGGCAACGGGGAGCAGGCACAGCAGGACCTGCTTTCCGGTGGGGTATTCCTTCAGGATCAGCGCCCCCAGGCCCATGGCAATAATGGGGACAATGGCCAGCATTACACCGGAAAAGGTGCTGTTTGAATAATAAATGCCATAGCTCTCGCAGAAAAAATACAGCGGCTCTGTCACGGTAAGGAGGAGCAGCGGCCGGAGCTTCTTCCCGCGCAGGCGGAGCTTCTCCCAGCCAAACAGGATCATGAGATTCAGCAGGAGAAAAGCCAGCACAAACCGCCAGGCAAGCTGCACCATGGGGGAGGACTCATTCTGCGCGATGCGGGTAAACAGATAGCTGGAGCCCCAGATGACATTGCCGGCCACGCCGGTGCAAAGCGCTGCCGCGACAGCGTTTTTCCTGCTTTTGATTTCCATGTCCCATCCTCTTTTCTGTGGGCAATTCGCCTGCCGCGGCCATTATACCAGCAAAACCCGGGCGTTTGCAAGCGCATTGTTTTCACCGGGTTCTGAAAAGAGCTCCCGGTTTTCTGTGAAACCGGGAGCTCTTTTATCCGTGGGACCTCTATTACAGGGTGTCGGGCTCCTCCTGGGCCTGCTGCGCCGCCAGGGCGGCAGCCACGAAGCCCTTGAACAGCGGGTGGGGCTTATTGGGGCGACTCTTGAACTCCGGGTGATACTGCACGCCCACATAGAAGGGCCGGTCGGACAGCTCCACCGTTTCCACCAGCCGCCCGTCGGGGGACAGGCCCGACAATGTCAGGCCGGCGGCCGTCAGGGCCTCCCGATAGTCGTTATTGAACTCGTAGCGGTGGCGGTGGCGCTCGGAAATCTGCCGGGCGCCGTAGCAGCGCTCCATGGTCGTGCCCGGGCGAATGACGCACGGATAGCTGCCCAGACGCAATGTGCCGCCCTTATCCACCTCGTCGCTCTGACCGGGCATAAAGTCGATGAGCTTGTGCATGCTCTCCGGAGCAAACTCGCCGGAGGTGGCATCCGCCATGCCCAGCACATGGCGGGCGTATTCGATCACCGCCACCTGCATGCCCAAGCAGATGCCGAAATAGGGGATGTTCTTTTCCCGGGCGTACTGGGCCGCCAGGATCATCCCCTCAATGCCGCGGCTGCCGAAGCCGCCGGGCACCAGGATGCCGTCCAGGCCGGAGAGGGTAGAGTCCACCGTCTCCGCCGTGACCAGCTCGGAATCGATCCAGCGGATGCTGACCTTGGCATCCAGGAAAAAGCCCGCGTGGCGCAGCGCCTCCGCCACCGACAGGTAGGCATCGTGAAGCTGCACATACTTTCCCACAAGGCCGATGGTCACGGACTTGCTGCGGTTTTTGATGGCGGAGACCATGGCCCGCCACTCCCGCAGATCCGGCTCCGGCGCCGGCAGGTGCAACTCCCGGCAGACCACGGAGGACAGGCCCCGCTCCTCCAGATACAGCGGCGCCTCATAGAGGATGGGGAGGGTCAGGTTTTCGATGACGCAGTCCAGCTTCACATTGCAGAAGCCCGCTACCTTGTGGAAGATGCCGCTGTCCGTAATGGGCTCATCGCAGCGCAGAACGATGATATTCGGCGTGATGCCCATGCCCTGCAGCTCCTTGACCGAGTGCTGGGTGGGCTTGGACTTATGCTCGCCGGAGGCCTTGAGATACGGCACCAGGGTGACATGGATGTACAGGGAATTATTCCGCCCCACCTCCAGGCCCACCTGGCGGATGGCCTCAATAAAGGGCTGGCTCTCAATATCGCCGATGGTGCCGCCGATCTCGGTGATCACCACATCCGCGCCGGTGCGCTCCCCCACCCGGTAAATGAAGCGCTTGATCTCGTCGGTGATATGGGGAATGGTCTGCACGGTGCTGCCCAGGTACTCCCCCCGCCGCTCCTTGGCGATGACGTTGGAGTAGACCTTGCCGGTGGTCAGGTTGGAGTACTGGTTCAGATCCTCGTCGATAAACCGCTCATAATGCCCCAGGTCCAGGTCCGTCTCCGCGCCGTCCTCCGTGACATAGACCTCGCCGTGCTGATAGGGACTCATGGTGCCGGGGTCCACGTTGATATAGGGGTCCAGCTTCTGCGCCGCCACCTTCAGGCCCCGCGCTTTCAGCAGCCGCCCCAGGGACGCCGCCGTGATCCCCTTGCCCAGACCGGACACCACACCGCCGGTCACAAAAATAAATTTCGTCATATGCCATCCTCCCGCAAAATAAAAAAGAGACGCCCGCCAGGGGGCAGAAACCCCTTGGCGAACGCCTTTGTTCAACAGCGGATATTATACAGCCGCGGACCATGTTTTGTCAATTCCGAAATGAAGATTTTTTCGGGTCCAGTGTCCCCCGGCTACTTGTAGGTCTTGATAATGTTTTCGGCCGCCTCCCGCTTGGAGATGCGCAGGTCCATGGCCTGCTTTTCTATATACCGGTGCGCCTCCGCTTCCGTCATGCGCAGGCACTCGATGAGCAGCCATTTCGCCCGGTTCACCAGGCGGATCTCCTTGATCTTTTCCTCCACGGTGGCCTGTTTTTCCTGCATCCGGCGCATCCGCTCCCTGGTGGCGCACAGGATCCGCAGATTCTGCGCCACCATCTGCCGGCTGGTGGGCTTGGACAGGGTGATGACGCCGTAGCCCACCACCTTGGCGTACACGTCGTTATAATGGTCGTTTTTCACCAGCAGCAGGACCCCGGCACCGCTGGTGCCGCAGATGTCGATGGCCAGCTGCATGCCGAAATCGTCCGGCAGCGGCGTGTTGATGAGCACGATGTCAAACTCCGTGTCGGCCAGCCGCCTGCGCGCCTCCCCGACGCTGCGGACCGTGGCCACCGGCCAATAATCGGTCATGGGGAGCAGCGGCATGACGCTGTTTATAAAGCTGTCCGACGCGGATACGATCAGCACGCTGTACGTTTTTTCCTGGAATACCACACGCTCCCCCTCCTTTCGCCATACGGATCACACGCGGTTCATTGGCCGCCGAATGCGCTGAGTACGGAGTCCGGCAAATGCTCCCGGACGAACGCGCTGGCGGATGCCAGGGCAGCGGCCTCCTCCAGGGAGCCCGGAAGCGCCTGCAGGGTCTGCAGGACCTCCGCCGGTGCGGTATAGAGGTTGAAGTCCGATGCGGGCGGAAGGGCCAGGCCCTTTTCGATGCCGTAAAGCCCGGCGTAGATCAGCAGCGCATAGGCCAGGTAGGGGTTCGCCGTTACGTCCGCCGAGCGCAGCTCCGCCCGGCGCTGCTCCCCCACGGCGGCGGGGACGCGGATCAGCTGGGAGCGATTCTCATCCGACCAGGTCACATACCGGGGGGCCTTGTCGTGGCCCAGGCGGCGGTAGGATTCCTCACAGGGATTCAGAAACAGCGTGACCTCCGCGCATTTCTCCAGAATGCCTGCCATGACGGCGGGCAGCAGGTCTTTTCCCCCGTCCCCCTTGGCGGAGATATTGATGTGCATGCCGCTGCCGTCCCAATCCGGGAGGGGCTTGGGCATGAAGCTGGCGCACAGACCGTTCTGAGCGGCCACCATGCGGACCACCGCCCGGAAGGTGATGGCGTTGTCCGCCGCCGTCAGGGGGTCGGAATAGCGGAAGTCGATCTCGTTCTGCCCCGGTCCGCTTTCGTGGTGGGAGCTCTCGGGCCGGATCCCCATCTGCTCCAGCATCAGGCAGATCTCCCGGCGGATATGCTCCCCCTTGTCATCGGGGGCAATGTCCATGTAGCCGGCCCGGTCGTGAGGGATGGTGGTGGCCTGGCCCAGCTCGTCGATCTTGAACAGGTAGAACTCCATCTCCGCGCCGAAGGCAAACTCATACCCCTTGGCGGCGGCCTGGGCCACGGCGGTTTTCAGAATGCTCCGGGTGTCCCGCTCAAAGGCGCGCCCGTCGGGATAGAACACATCGCAGAACATCCGCACCACCTTGCCCTGCTCCTGCCGCCAGGGAAGCTGGATCAGCGTGGAGGGGTCCGGCCGCAGCAGCAGGTCGGACCGCACCTCGCCGCCGAAGCCCTCAATGGCGGAGGCGTCGATGGCGATGCCGTAGGCAAAGGCCCGCGGAAGCTCGCTGGGCATAATGACAACGTTGTGCTGCTTTCCGTAGACATTGCAGAAGGCCAGCCGGATAAACCGGACATCCTCCTGCTGCACGAACTCGATGACCTCCCTGGGCGTATACTTCACAAGTCCACCTGCTTTCCTTCAATTTGTGACATAGAGCTGTTTATAGGGGTTGCTGCTGTTGGGCGTGATGAGGGTAAAGGGCTGCTGCACCAGCTCATCGCAATTGCCGCCGAACAGCTCGCAGAACGTGTGCAGGTAGGTCCATATCCCATCCAGATCCTTGTGGGACGCCGGGCGGGCGATGACTTGCTTGGGCAGCAGAATGTTCTTGCAGTCGGAGCGGAGGAACAGCTTCCCGCCGTGCATGCCCGTGCAGGGGAAATTGCTGACGATGGGGCGGGTGCTCTCGGTCAGGCCCAGGACGACGATGACCCCGCCGGCCTGGTATTCGCCGAGAAAGCTCCCGGCCTTGCCGCCGATGACCATAACGGGCAGCTTGTCGCCATAGGCCTTCATGTGGATGCCGGCCCGATAACCGGCGTCCCCCTGGACATAGAGCTCGCCGCCCCGCATGGCGTAGCCCGCCGCGTCACCGATGCTGCCGCGGATAACGATCCGCCCGGCATTCATGGTGTCGCCCACGGCGTCCTGGGCGTTTCCCCGCACCTCAATGCTGGCGCCGTTCAGATAGGCGCCCAGGGCGTTTCCCGGGGTGCCCGACAGGGTGAGACTGCCGCGCTCCAGCCCGGCGCCGATGAATCTCTGCCCGGTGCAGCCGGTGACGGCGGCGTCCCCGGCGCAGTCCCGGATGGCCGCGTTCAGTTGTCGGTAGTCCAGCCCGGACGCATCAATATTTGTCATTATAACACACCTCCGCGTATTTTGTATATGGAATTTATTCTCCGGCGTGGGCAATGCCCAGGATCTCCAGCTCCCGGTCCGTCATGCCGACGCCCCGGAGCATCAGGCGGTTCCCCTTCAGGGCCTCGATGGAGTTGATGCCCATGCCGCCCATCATCTCCTTGATCTCATGCTTCCAGGCGGTGAGCAGATTCACGAGGCGGGTCTTGCCGGCCTCGATGTCCAGCCGCTTCACCAGCTCCGGATCCTGGGTGGCGATGCCCCAGCTGCACCGCCCCGTCTGGCAGGTCCGGCACAGGTGGCAGCCCAGGGCCAGCAGGGCAGCGGTGCCGATATAGCAGGCATCCGCCCCCAGGGCAATGGCCTTGACCACATCGGCGGAGGAGCGGATGCTGCCGCTGACGATCAGCGAAACATGGTTCCGGATCCCCTCATCCCGCAGGCGCTGATCCACAGCGGCCAGGGCCAGCTCAATGGGAATGCCCACCGTGTCCCGGATGCGGGTGGGTGCGGCGCCGGTGCCGCCCCGGAAGCCGTCGATGGCGATGATATCCGCGCCGCTGCGGGCGATGCCGCTGGCAATGGCGGCAATGTTGTGTACCGCCGCCACCTTTACGATAACGGGCTTTTTATAATCGGTGGCCTCCTTGAGAGAGTACACCAGCTGGCGCAGATCCTCAATGGAGTAAATATCATGGTGCGGAGCGGGAGAAATGGCGTCTGTTCCCTCCGGCACCATGCGGGTGCGGGAAACGTCCCCAACGATCTTTGCCCCGGGCAGATGCCCGCCGATGCCGGGCTTGGCCCCCTGGCCCATCTTGACCTCGATGGCGGCACCGGCCTCCAGGTACTGCTTGTGTACGCCGAAGCGGCCAGAGGCCACCTGGACGATGGTATTTTCGCCGTATGCGTAGAAATCCTCGTGGAGGCCGCCCTCGCCGGTGTTATAGCAGATACCCAGCTCCTGCGCCGCCCGGGCCAGGCAGGCGTGGGCATTGTAGCTGATGGAGCCATAGCTCATGGCGGAGAACATCACCGGCATGGACAGCTCGATCTGCGGGGGCAGGTCGCAGATCAGCGCCCCATTTTTATCCCGCCGGATGCCGTCGGGCTTCCTGCCCAGAAACACACGGGTCTCCATGGGTTCCCGCAGGGGATCCACCGGGGGATTGGTCACCTGGGAGGCATTGACCAGGATCCTGTCCCAGTAGACCGGATAACGCTGGGGATTCCCCATGGAGGACAGCAGCACGCCGCCGCTGCCCGCCTGCTTATAGATCTCCTGGATGGTATCCGCCGACCAGTTGGCATTTTCCCGGAAGGCACAGTCGCTTTTCCGGATCTTCAGTGCATGGGTGGGGCAGAAGCAGACACAGCGCTGGCAATCCACACACCGGCTCTCGTCGGCGATCATGCAGCCCTTTTTCTTATCGAAACGATGGACCCCGTTGGCGCACTGCTTTTCGCACAGGCGGCAGTTCGTGCACCGGTCGCGGCTGCGGACCACCTCAAACTGCGGATAAATATAGTCGATGCCCATCAGAATTTTCCCTCCTTTACCCGGACGATCACAGGCTCTCCTCCGGCCGGCGCATAGATGTGTTCCACGTTGGGCTCCATGACGCGCATGGCCGCCTCCTCGCTGGCGATGTACACCTTGTCATCCTTTTCGCCCACCACCATGCTGCGCAGCTTCAGCCGGTCATTGAGGGCCATGAGTCCGCCCTCAAACCCCAGGATGATGGAAAACGGGCCGGTAATGAGCAGGCTGGAGAACACCTTGCGCAGATACCGCAGCTTCTCCTGCTCCTGGGGCGGCCGCCTGTCGATGGTGGACCAGAAGGGCGCCGCGATCACCGAGGCCAGCTCCTCCAGGGACAGCTTCTGCTTGCGCAGCAGATAATCCGCTATATAGGTAATGACCTCCGTATCCGTCTGCAGGGTACACTTATAACCGAACATCTCAATGAAGCGCCGGTTGGTGTCGTAGGAGGAGATCTCCCCGTTGTGTACGATGGAGTAATTCAGCAGGGCAAAGGGATGGGCGCCGCCCCACCAGCCGGGGGTGTTGGTGGGATAGCGGCCGTGGGCCGTCCAGCTGTAGGCCTCGTATTCCTCCAGGCGGTAGAAATACCCCACGTCCTCCGGATAGCCCACAGCCTTGAACACGCCCATATTTTTGCCGCAGGAGAACACATACGCGCCCTTGATCCGCGTGTTGATGGCCATTACGGCCCGGGTCACGCACTCCTCCTCGTCTATCTGCATGGACGCCAGGGTGCTGCGCAGAGGCGAAACAAAGAATCGCCAGATCAGCGGCTCATTGGTGATGGCCGGGGTGGTGCGGATGGGGATGCGCTCTAAGTGGACGATCTCCATGGTCTCCCGCAGGAAGGCTTCGCAGCTCTTGCGGGCGGCCCGGTCCTCCAGGAACATGTGCAGGGCGAAGAAGTCCTTGTACTCCGGGTAGATGCCGTAGGCCGCGAAGCCGCCCCCCAGGCCGTTGGAACGGTCGTGCATGGGCCTCATGCTCTCTATAATTTTTTCTCCCGACATGCGCTGGCCGTCTCTTGAGATGACCGCGGAAATGGCACAGCCCGACGGGATCCGTATCTGCCCTTCCAGTTTACTCATATTACCAACTCCTAAATAAAGAAAAAACGGCAGCGTTTTGCAAGAGAGTTTTTCATCTCTTGCAGAACTCCGTCGTTCAAACGTAGTATATACCGTATTTTTGCATTTTTCAATCTGTCATATTGCAAGAAATTGGTTTGTGATTTGTTTGACAATCCGGCAATTTGCGCAAAAATACAAAAAATATGTTTTTAGTGATTGACATTTGAAAACGCCGGGTGTATATTCGGCCATGTGATGAGACACCGGCGTCTCGGAGGGGATATTCCCGCCCGGACGCAGTGTCTCCTTTTTTATCTTCACAGAAAGGAACAAACTGCTATGACGACTGTACCGGAATACTTTGGAAGCTTGGTTTTTGATACCCGGGTGATGAAGGCCCGTCTATCCGCGGATGTATACCGCTCTCTGAAACAAACCATCCAAAAGGGCGCAAAGCTGGACCCGTCCGTGGCCAACGCCGTCGCCGCGGCCATGAAGGACTGGGCAGTCGAGAACGGCGCCACCCATTTTACCCACTGGTTCCAGCCCATGACCGGGATCACCGCGGAGAAGCACGACAGCTTCATCTCCCCCGCCCCGGACGGCGGCGTGATCATGGAATTCTCCGGCAAGGAGCTCATCAAGGGCGAGCCGGACGCCTCCTCCTTCCCCTCCGGCGGCCTGCGCGCCACCTTTGAGGCCCGGGGCTACACCGCCTGGGATCCCACCAGCTACGCCTTTATCAAGGGCAAGACCCTGTGCATCCCCACGGCCTTCTGCTCCTACGGCGGGGAGGCTCTGGACAAGAAAACGCCCCTGCTGCGCAGCATGGAAGCGCTGAACACCCAGGCCCTGCGCATCCTGAAGCTGTTCGGCAACGACAGCGTCAAGCGCGTGCTTCCGTCGGCGGGCGCGGAGCAGGAGTATTTCCTCATCGACAAGGCCATGTACGAAAAGCGCCATGATCTGATCTATACCGGCAGGACCCTGTTCGGCGCCAAGCCCCCCAAGGGCCAGGAGCTGGACGACCACTATTTCGGCGCCATCAAGCCCCGGGTAGCGGCCTACATGGAGGATCTGAACCGGGAGCTGTGGAAGCTGGGCATCCTGGCCAAAACGGAGCACAACGAGGTGGCCCCCGCCCAGCACGAGCTGGCCCCCATCTACACCACCACCAACATCGCCACCGATCAGAACCAGCTGACCATGGAGATCATGCAGAAGGTGGCCGCCAAGCACGGCCTGGTGTGCCTGCTCCACGAAAAGCCCTTTGCCGGCGTCAACGGCAGCGGCAAGCACAACAACTGGTCCCTCTCCACCGACACCGGCGTCAACCTGCTCTCTCCCGGCGAGACGCCCTATGAAAACGCCCAGTTCCTGCTGTTTTTGGCGGCTGTCATCCAGGCGGTGGATAATTACCAGGGCCTCTTGCGGGCTGCCGTGGCCACCGCTGGCAACGACCACCGTCTCGGCGCCAACGAGGCGCCCCCCGCCGTGGTCTCCGTCTTCCTGGGGGATGAGCTGACGGCCATTCTGGAGGCCATTGAAACGGATACCGCCTACTCCGGCGTGGAGAAGAAGAAGCTGAAGCTGGGCGTGGATGTGCTGCCGCGCTTCTTCCGGGATACCACGGACCGCAACCGCACCTCGCCCTTTGCCTTCACCGGCAACAAATTCGAGTTCCGCATGCTGGGCTCCAGCAATTCCATCGCCTGCGCCAACATCATGCTGAACACCGCCGTGGCCGAGTCCCTGCGTCTGTTCGCCGATGAGCTGGAGGGTGCCGCCGACCTGAGCGCAGCCCTGCACGACCTGATCCAGCGCACCATCAGGGAGCACAAGCGCATCATCTTCAACGGCAACGGCTACGACGATGCCTGGATCCAGGAGGCCACGAAAAACCGCGGCCTGCTGAACCTGCGGACCACCCCGGACGCCATCCCCATGCTGATCCAGAAGGACAACATGGACATGCTGGTGCGCCACAAGGTCTACACGGAGTCCGAGCTGCGCTCCCGCTACGAGATCCAGCTGGAAAACTACTGCAAGACCGTCCGCATCGAGGCGCTGGCCATGGTGGATATATCCAGGAAGGAAATTCTGCCGGCCGTGGAGAGCTACGTCTCCAGCCTGGCCTCTGCCGTCGGCGCGAAAAAAGCCATCGATGACGAGCTTCCCTGGGGCTACGAGAAAAAGCAGCTGCGCAAGCTGGCCTCCCTGGTAGATGCCATAGATGACCGGGTGGACACTCTGGAGGAAAAGCTCATCCGGCTGGATACCCTGTCCGACTCCACGGAGGAGGCGGCCTTCATCCGGGATGAGATCCTGCCCGGAATGGGCGCTCTGCGCGCCGCTGCCGACGAGGCCGAGACGCAGACCGCCGCCGGCTATTGGCCCTTCCCCACCTACGGCGATCTGCTGTTCGGGGTGAAATAAATACACATTATACGGATAGAAAAGGCATCCGGACAGGAACACTGTCCGGATGCCTTTTTACTTGTGCGGCCGAATGGGGAGCCGGTGTAGATTTTTTCCAAAATGCAGAGGAAAAAGCCGTGGGTTTTTCTGCCGGTTCGTGTATAATGGGATAGAAAGAAAAACCGAGAGGGGGCGAGGGCGTGGAACAGGAGATGATCCGGCGGCTGCTGGCACGGGAGGAGGCCGGAATGGCCGATCTGCTGCTGCACTATGGGCCGCTGATGCGCTACATCATCGCGCCCATTCTGCCGAATCCCCAGGACCGGGAGGACTGCCTCTCCGAGGTGACGCTGCGGGTTTGGGAAAAAGTCCAGCAGTATGACCAAAAACGCGGCAGTTGGAGCGCCTGGCTGACGGCCATCACCCGCAACACGGCCCTGAACCACGCCCGGAAAGCCCTGGGCAGCAGCGGGGAGGAGCTTCCGGAGGATACCCCGGCAGCGGGACATACCCCCGAGGAGGCGGTGCTGCAAAGGGAGCAGCAGGAAGCCGTGCGGGATGCCCTGGAGCGTCTTCCCTACCGGGACCGGATCCTGTTTTACCGAAAATACTACTACATGCAGCCCACGGCGCAGATCGCCGCCGAACTGGGCATGACGGAGCGGGCCGTGGAGGGCAAGCTCTACCGGCTGAAAAAGCAGCTGCGCAAGATGTTGGGAGGTGAAGACCATGCGCAATGAGGGTTGGCGCCATATGAATGACATTGACCTCAAAACCGTTTTCTCCGAGAGCTTTTCCGCCCTGCCGCCGGAGGAGGTAGTGCGCGGCGTGACCCCCTGGAAGCGGGCCATGAACCGGGTGCTGCTCGGCGTGGTGCTGGGTACCATCACCCTGAATTTTTGGTATCTGAATTACATCCTGCCTGCCGCAGGCATGGTGCTGTGCCTGCTGGGCCTGCGGGCCCTGCGGCGGGAAAACGGGTATTTCACCGCCTGCTTTGTGCTGATCCTCCTGCGGTGCGCCTACTTCTTCCCGACGCTGATCCTGAACACCTTCTCCCTCCGGGACGAGTTTTTCCCCGACTACATTGCGGACTCCCTGAGCCAGGCCGCCCTGGCGCTGCAGCTGCTGGGCCTATTCTGCCTGTGGCTGGGGCTGCGGGCGGTGCAGCAGAAAGCGGGCCTGCCGCCCCGGGCGGGAGGCGTCCTGGCGCTGATGGTGTGGTATGGTGTGGTGTATTTTCTGGCCCTGATCCAGTACCCCGGGCTGATCCTGCCGCTGCTCCTGCTGGTCGCTTTCATTTTCATCCTGCGCAGCATCTGTAAAACCACCAAGGCCCTGGGTGAGGCCGGGTACAACCTGCACCCGGCGCCGGTGAAGGTGCCGGACCTGTGGGTGGCGATCCTGCTGGCGGTGGCGCTGGTGCTGGGCTGCGCCGCCGGGTATCTGTTCGGCACCCAGCACCCCATGGACTGGCAGCCGCTGGAGGAGACCCAGACGGCGGAAACGGCGGAGATCCGGGCCCATCTTCTGGACCTGGGCTTCCCGGAGGTTATCCTGAACGACCTGGCGGAGGAGGATCTGACCGCCTGCGCTGGTGCCCTGCGGGTGGATGTGGAGAGTGAGGTTTACAGCCCCGCCCGGAAGAACGAGAAGCCTTCCCCCAACAAGCGCCTGCGCATGACCAGCATTGCCGTGCAGATACCCGGCGAGAAAGAAACTTGGGTCATCATGCATCATTTCCTCTGGGAGAAAGGACCCGATTTTTTCGGCACGGACTGTCTGCAGATTTGGCCTGCGTACCAAGTTGAAGCCCGCGGCTGCGCCAGGGGTGGTGATTTCACCGGGCGGGTGCTCTACGACCGGGACGGGCAAACCTATGCCGCCCCCTTCTATTTTCTGGGAGAGGCCAGCAGCACGAACAGGGGCTCCATGTACAGGGACACAACGCAGCAGACGGACATTTTCGCCGGCTTCTCCCTGCCCCGGGAGGGCGAAAACCGGCGGGGATATCTGACCTATACCATGTTCGCCGCAGAAGATGATTACTTTATTACCAGCTACTTCTGCTACACCCACCAGCATACCTGGTTCCAGTATCCCGCCACCACGGCTTTGAACGCACAGATGGCATCTCCCTCCTCCAACTATATAGGGCCCTTTGCAAGAGAGATGACCCAGCTGCACTCTCCCTCGGCGGAGCCTATGCAGCGTTGGGATTGAGAAAATTTATAAGAAAAAGCCAAGCCCGAGGGCTTGGCTTTTTTTGCTTCATCCTCTCAGCAGCACCCGGGCCAGGCGCAGGGACGGCGGGCTTGACAACCGCGGGGTTTTATCCTACAATACAGCCAAGCTCCTGACGCCAAAAGTTTTTCTTGCGGCGGAAGATGCGCCATAGAGAGAATTGCCCGCAGGATCTGCGGGTCTTGTGGCCGTATCGCAGAGCGATGCGGCTTTTTTGCCGCAAAAAATCATCCGGGAGGTATCACATGGAAACAAGAGTCGCCCTCATCGGCATCATTGTGGAGAAGGAATCATCGGTGGCCCAGCTCAACGAGCTGCTGCACCAGTACGGTCACTACATCATCGGCCGCATGGGCCTGCCCTACCGGGAAAAAGGCGTGAACATCATCTCCGTGGTGCTGGATGCGCCCCAGGACGCTATCTCCGCCCTTAGCGGCAAGATCGGGCGGCTGGAGGGGGTCAGCGCCAAGACCCAGTATTCCCATGTCATCACCCCCGCGGAAAACTGAAGCAAAGGAAAGGAACCCCACTATGAAAAAGATCACTTCCCTGCTGCTGGCCCTGGTCATGGCCCTGAGCCTGGCCGCCTGCGCCGTGCAGCCCCGGCAGGCGGAATACCAGTCCGTGAACATCCGCCTGGGCGGCCTGAAGGGCCCCACCTCCATGGGCATGGCCAAGCTGCTGGACGACGCGGAAAACGGCCTCACCGCCAACACCTATGAGTTCACCATGGCCGCCTCCGCCAACGAGCTGACCCCCAAGCTCATCCAGGGCGAGCTGGACATCCTGGCCGTGCCCGCCAATGTGGGGGCCATTCTCTATAACCAGACCCAGGGCCAGGTGCAGCTCATCGCCGCCAGCACCCTGGGCGTGCTGTACATTGTGGAAAAGGGCGGCGAGACCGTGACGGATGTGAAGTCCCTGGCCGGCAAGACCATTTATGCCACCGGCAAGGGCGCCACCCCTGAATACGCCCTGACCTATCTGCTGGCACAGAACGGCCTGACCCTGGGAGAGGACGTCACCGTAGAGTGGAAGAGCGAGCCCACGGAGATCGTAGCCCTTATGGCCCAGGAGGATCACGCCATTGCCATGCTGCCCCAGCCCTTTGTCACCGTGGCCCAAGGCCAGCTGGAGGGGCTGCAGGTGGCTATGGACCTCTCCGCCCAGTGGGACAAGCTGGGCGTTGACAGCCGCCTGGTCACGGCGGGTCTGCTGGTGCGCAAGGCCTTTGCCGATGAGCATCCCGAGGCCGTGACCAAGTTCCTGGAGGAGTACGCCGCCAGCACTGACTACGCCAACACCCACGCCGCTGAGGCCGCCGCTTTGGTGGAGAAAATGGGCATCGTGAAGGCCGCCGTGGCCGAAAAAGCCCTGCCCGGATGCAACCTGGTGTGCATCACCGGCACAGAGATGAAAACCACGGTGAACGGCTACCTGCAGACCCTGTATGACCTGAAGAGCGAGGCCGTGGGCGGTGCTATGCCTGCGGACGGCTTCTATTGGCTGGGCGCATGAGACAGGAGCGCTGGCAGAAGCTCTTAGCCGCGGCGCTGGCCCTGGCGGTATGGCAGGGGGTATCCATGCTGGTCCACTCCCCCATTCTGCTGCCCTCGCCGCTGCGGGTGGCGGCGCGATTGGCCGTCCTGGTGCCTACGGCGGACTTTTGGAGCGTCATTGGCTTCAGCCTGGTGCGCATTGCCGGGGGCTTTCTGCTGGCGCTGATAGCGGCCACGGCGCTGGCATTCCTGGCGGGACGGTTTTCCCTGGCGGAAATTCTACTGCGGCCCTATGTACTGGCCATCAAGTCCGTGCCCGTGGCGTCGTTCATCATTCTGGCGCTCATATGGCTGCGGACCTCTCAGCTGTCGCTGTTTATCTCGTTTCTCATGGTGTTCCCGGTGCTGTACACCAATGTGCTGGCGGGCATCCGCAGCGCGGACGGGCAGCTTTTGGAGATGGCCCGGGTGTTCCGAGTGCCCTGGTCCCGGCGGCTGCGGATGATCTACCTGCCGGCAGTGGAGCCGTTTTTGCTGGCGGGCAGCGCCACGGCCCTGGGCATGAGCTGGAAGGCCGGGGTGGCGGCGGAGGTCATCGGCGTGGTGGCCGGCTCTTTGGGTGAGCGGCTGTACGACGCGAAAATCTACCTGATGACGGCGGATCTGCTGGCCTGGACGGTGGTGATCGTGGCTCTCAGCGCCGGGTTTGAAAAGCTGATACTGTGGCTGCTGGGTTGGGCCTTTCGCCGGATAGGAGGTGCGCAGGCATGAAAATCGAGCACCTGTGCAAGTCCTTCGATGGAAAAGCCGTTTTGGAGGACGTGTCCCTGACCCTGGAGCCGGGGGCGGCGGTCTGTCTCATGGCCCCCTCCGGCCGGGGCAAGACCACGCTGCTGCGGTGCATCGCCGGGCTGGAAAAGCCCGACGGTGGGCAGATCATAGGCCGGCCGGAGCGGATAGGCTACGTGTTCCAGGAGGACCGGCTGTGCGACGGGTTTTCCGCCGTGGACAACATCCGCCTGGTCACGGGCCGGGCCGTGAGCGAAGGCGATATCCGCCGGCACCTGGCGGAGTTGGGCCTGGCGGGCAGCCTGGACCAGCCGGTCCGGGAGCTCTCCGGCGGCATGCGGCGGCGGGTGGCCATTGGCCGGGCCGTATGCTTTGGCGCCGGGCTTCTGCTGCTGGATGAGCCCTTCAAGGGCCTGGACGACGCGGCCCGGCGGCAGACGGCGGACTACATTCTGCGCCACCGGGGCGGGGCCGCCATTCTGTGCGTGACCCACGACCGGGAGGACGCCGCCGCCCTGGGCGGGGCGAAGATCATGACGTTTTGATTTTTGTTCTTATTGCAAATGACGCAGAGGGAGCGCCCCGGCAGGGCGCTCCCTCTTTTCGGTTTTCTTGGGGTGGGCTGTTGGGAACGGTGGTGCGGATCGCCACGGGCGCATTTCAAGGCATCGCCGCATCGGGCGGACAGGGTCGTCCGCCCCTACAAACCTTTTCGTAAGGGCCGATGCCCACATCGGCCCGCCTGCGGACTGTTTATTGATAAATAGGTGTAGGGGGCGGTGTGTCCTCGCCCCGCCCTGCCATATTGTTTCTCCACCTTAATCCAGCGGCTCGTCTAAGGCCTCCAGCCGCTCCACGATCTCGTCTGCCAGGTCCTCCAGGGCTTCATGCTCCTCGGCCCAGTCCACAAATTCCTCGCTGGTCTCGTCCTGGGGTTCGTCTTCATCCATGGCCTCCAGCTCCTCGCGGACATCGGCCAGATACGCCCGGAGCTCCTCCGGATCCATGATGGATGGGTCACGATACAGGTCCATTTCCATCTCCTCCTTGTGTTTCCTTTTTCCCGATTGTGCCATATCCGCGGTGAAATTGCAAGTCCGGCAGGTCAAAAACGGAGCCTTTCCTCTCGGAAAGGCTCCGTTTTGGTTTTACTTCTTCAGGCGCTTGTCGCTGTGGATAGCCAGCTTTGTGCCGATGGTCTGCAGCACCTGCACCAGCAGCACCAGCAGGATCACGGCCACCAGCATCACCAGGTACTTATAGCGGTAATAGCCGTAGTCGATGGCGATCTTGCCCAGGCCGCCGCCGCCGATGATGCCGCTCATGGCCGAATAGCCTAAAATAGTGGTCAGGGCGATGGTCACATTCTGCAGCAGGCTGGGGACGCTCTCGGGGATCATCACCCGGCAGATGATCTGCACGGGGGTAGCGCCCATGCTCTGAGCCGCCTCCACGATGTTGGGGTCCACCTCCCGAAGGCTGCCCTCCACCAGGCGCGCAATGAACGGGAAGGCTGCCACCACCAGGGGCACGATGGTCGCTGCGGTGCCCACGGCGGTGCCGATGATGAGCCGGGACAGCGGGAACACCATGATCATCAGGATCAGGAACGGCACGGACCGCAGCAGATTGATGATCACGTTCAGCACATGGAGCACACCCTTGGGCAGGGGCAGCACGCCGCCCTTTTCGCCCACCACCAGCAGCACGCCCAAAGGCAGGCCGATGACCGTGGCCAGGAGGGTGGAGAGCAATGTCACATAGAGTGTTTCCCAAATGGCAAAGGGAATTTGGGGCAGCACCGTTTGCAGGTCCGCCAGGGATTCCGCAGAAAACAGGTCACTGTACATTGTGGTCCACCTCCTCTACCTGAATGTTGGAATACGCTTTGATAAAGTCCACAGCCCTGTCAAATTGGGCGCTGGGGATGCCCAGGAGCATGCTGCCGTAGACCTCCCGGGACAGCTGCTGGGTGCTGGCGGAGATAACATTGCAGTAGATGCTCTCCTCCGCCGCCAGGCGGGCCACCAGGGGGATGCCGGTTGTCTGGCTATCCCGGAAGATGAGCCGCACACGGCGCTCCGCCGCGGGGTTGGACACCAGGGCGTCAGCCCCGCTGGGGAACACCAACCGCCGGCCGGCGGCGGACTTGGGGGCGGCGAACACCGCCGAAACCAGGCCCTCCTCGGCCACCTCGCCGCCGTCCAGGATGGCGACCTTGTCGCAAATTTCCTTCACCACGCTCATCTGATGGGTGATGATGACCACGGTGATGCCCAGCTCCCGGTTCAGCTCCCGGATCAGCTGGAGGATCTGGTGGGTAGTGTTGGGGTCCAGGGCGCTGGTGGCCTCGTCGCACAGCAGCACCTTGGGGTTGGTAGCCAGGGCGCGGGCAATGGCGATGCGCTGCTGCTGGCCGCCGGAGAGCTGGGCCGGATAGGCATTGGCTTTATCCGGCAGGCCCACCAGCTCCAGCAGCTCCCGGGCCCGCTTTTCGGCGTCGGCCTTCTTCATGCCGCTCAGCTCCATGGGAAAACACACGTTGCGCAGGCAGGTGCGCTGCATCAGCAGGTTAAAGTGCTGGAAGATCATGGTGATCTCCCGGCGGGCCTGGCGCAGCTCCTTGGAGAACATCTTCTCCAGTTCCTGCCCGTCTACCCATATCTCACCGGAGGTAGGCCGCTCCAGCAGGTTCATACACCGAACCAGGGTGCTCTTGCCGGCGCCGCTCATGCCGATGATGCCGTAAATTTCGCCTTTTTCGACTTTGAGGGAAACATCCTTCAACGCTTCCACTTCTCCCCCAGCGGAGTCAAATGTTTTACATATGTGTTTAAGCTCGATCACGATGGTTTCCCTCCTTCCTATCTTACTTCTTCAGAGCGTCCAGGCTGGTCTGCTTGCCGCCATAGAGGCCCATGGGCTCCACATGGATGGTGGCGATGGACACCAGGTGCGTACCCTGCTCGGCGTTGAAGTCCTCCAGGTAGGGCAGGTGCTGGAAGTAGTTGGCGTCTACGGTGCCGTCGTCTACCACGGTGTTGGGCACAACATAGTCATTGTAGGTCTGGATGTCCAGGGTGATGCCCTTGTCGGCCAGGATGGTCTTGGCAACCTCCAGGATCTCGGCGTGGGGGGTGGGAGAGGCGGCGATGGTGATGGTGGTGCCGTTCAGGGCAGCGTAGTCAACGGAGGAATCATAGCCATCGGTGGGGTTGGTGACGGTGCTCACCACGGAGCCGGCATACTTCTGTGCGATGAAATCAGCCACCTGCTTGCTCTCCAGGGCGGCCTTCAGGGCCAGGATCTTGGGCTCGTTCTCATTGCCTTCCTTCACGCAGAGGATGTTGCCGTAGGCGGAGGAGGAACCCTCAATAGCCAGGGCGTCCGTCAGGGGGTTCAGGCCGGCGTTGATGGCGTAGTTGGAGTTGATGACGGCGTAGTCCACATCCTGCTTCACATTGGGCAGCTGGGCGGCCTCGGCCTCCACGATCTCCACATTGTACGGATTTTCCACGATGTCGTTCTTGGTGGCGGTGATGCCGGCGCCATCCTTCAGCTTGATGATGCCCTGCTGCTCCAGCAGGAGAAGGGCACGGGCCTCGTTGGTGGTGTCGTTGGGAACAGCGATCTGAATGGTGGTGGATTTCTTGCCGCAGCCGGTAAGGGCCAGGGCCAGGGTCAGCACAACGGCCAGGACCAGGGCGGTGAGCTTGGTAGTCTTTTTCATGGTTTTGTTCTCCTTTTTATTTGAAATAAATTTGATGGATGGTCTTTTCGGTTGTTTCTTGTTTATCTGTTCGTGCCCGGAGGACACATTCGCCAGCCGGCGCAGTAGAGGGTGTATAGCTTTTTCATTTTGTGTTCCTCCTTTGCGGAAAAAATAAAACAGCGAGAAGCCAAGTGACTTCCCGCTGTGATAAGCGAACCCTGCGGCTTCAGGAAAACCGCTCAGGCATTTTGGGAAAGCAGATGGCTGTTATGGGCGCAGGAAAACATGCACATGCACATGGGCATGCACATCTTCATCATCATGCTGCTGCTCAAATAACGCTTCATGCTGCTTTCTCCTTTCCTCTGTTTTCTGTGATGTGGGCATAGTACACCCAAGCTTTGCATCTGTCAACCGTCTGAAGCGAATTTTGTCGCTTCTCCCAAAAAGATAAATTTACTTACTTGTTCTTTTGTGAAATGATTAATGTTTTTTCCGCGTTTTACAGGCCCGCCCGAAAAAAACAATGGAATTCTTTCCCCAGCTATGTTATAATAAAAATATCTATGGATAATCGAGGTAAGATCATGGATAGACAATTCCCCCGCCTGGTGATCCGGCGGGACAAGCTTCGCAATAATTTCACCCAGATCATTTCCCGCTGCAGGGCCTGCGGCATCAGCGTGGCCGGTGTGGTCAAGGGTGTCAGCGGTCTGCCGGAGATCGCCCGGCTCTATAAAGAGTGCGGCGCGGCCCAGCTGGCCACCAGCCGGCTGGAGCAGATCGAGCTTTGGCGCAGAGAAGGCGTTGATGGACCCTTCCTGCTGCTGCGGGTGCCGGGTATGAGCGAGCTGGAGAGCCTGCCGCGCCTGGCGGATTATTCCCTGCAGAGCGATGTTTCCACCCTGAACGCCCTGGAGGATGTCTGCGCCCGGCAGGGGCTCACCCACAAGGTCATACTCATGGCAGATCTCGGCGATCTGCGGGAGGGCTTTTGGGACAAGGAGGAAATGGTCCGCGCCTGCTGCCATGTGGAGCGGGCGCTGCCCCATCTGATCCTGGCCGGCGTGGGCGTGAACCTGGGCTGCTACGGCTCCATTGTCCCCACCCCCGCCAACCTGGGGCAGCTGGTGGACATCGCCCGGGCCGTGGAGGAGCGCATCGGCCGCAAGCTGGAGATCGTCTCCGGCGGAGCCACCAGCAGCTACCCCCTGGTACATAGGGGTGCCATGCCAGAGGGCATCAACCACCTGCGCGTGGGGGAGACGGCGCTGCTGGCCAAGGATCTGCAGGTGGACTGGGGCATCGGCGACATGGAATACCTGCAGCGCGGCACCATGTATTTGGAGGGCGAGATCATCGAGCTGCGGAAAAAGCCCACCTACCCCGTGGGCGAGACCATGATCGACGCCTTCGGCCGCCGTCCCACTTATGTGGACCGCGGCACGCGGCTGCGGGCTCTGGTGGCCTTCGGCCGGGCGGATGTGGGCGACCTGGAGAGCCTTATTTGCCGGGAGCCCGGCATGACCATCGTCGGCGGCTCCTCCGACCACTGCATCGTAGACGTGGAGGACTGTCCCCGGGCGCTGCAGGTGGGCGACATCGTGCGCTTTGACCTGTGCTACAGCCACATGCTCTATGCCACCAGCCGGAATGATGTGGCCGTTGTCTACGCCGACGCTTGACGGTATTGCCGTTTCGCATATAGGACACCATCAAATATTTTTTAGGAGGAAAATCCATTGAACGAAAGCAGTTTTTCCATTTTTATTGTGCAGGCGTTTCTGGCCCTGTTCACCTTCTTTGTGGCGGCGCCCTGTGTGCTCAATGCCATCTCCACCTTCACCGTGCAGGCACGGCTGGCCAAGGCCATGGTTGACGAGGGCGTTATTACGGAGGCGGACCGGCGCCTGCTCCAGCCGAAAAAGCAGATCGCCGGCGTGGTCATCTCGGTGATCCTGGTGGCTGCGCTGGTGGCCGTTGCCGCCCGGACAGCCCCCTACGGCTACTTCAGCTGCGGCATCGCAGCCATCGCAGGCGCCCTGAAATATCGGCGCATTTTGGAGTTTAACAGCCTTACCGTTTCCCGCTTCAAGAGCACCTATCAGAGCGTCATGAATACCAGCAAGTACGATCAGTATG